>JBGTLX010000308.1:0-3174 GCA_041743855.1 Rhizobiaceae bacterium
TCCGACCAGCATCGCGGCTGGTTCCATTCCTCGCTGCTGGAAAGCTGCGGCACGCGCGGGCGTGCGCCCTACGACACGGTCGTTACCCATGGCTTCACCATGGACGAGGACGGCCGGAAAATGTCGAAATCGCTCGGCAACACCGTGGTTCCGCAAGATGTCATCAAGCAATCGGGGGCCGACATCCTGCGGCTGTGGGTGGTGACGACCGATTATTGGGAGGACCAGCGTCTCGGCAAGAACGTGCTGCAGACCAACATCGACGCCTACCGAAAACTCCGCAACACCATCCGCTGGATGCTCGGCACGCTGGCGCATGATGAGGGCGAAACGATCCCGGTCGAAAAAATGCCCGAACTGGAGCGGTTGATGTTGCACCGGCTGGCGGAGCTGGATGAGACGGTGCGCGCCGGCTACGACGCCTTCGAATTCAAGCGCGTGACGCGGGCGCTGCTCGACTTTATGGTGGTCGAACTGTCGGCCTTCTATTTCGACATCCGCAAGGACACGCTCTATTGCGATGCGCCGTCGAGTTTTAAGCGCAAGGCCTCGGTCCAGGTGGTGCGCCATCTCTTCGACGCCATCGTGACATGGCTGGCGCCGATGCTGCCCTTCACGACGGAAGAGGCGTGGCTCGACCGCTATCCGGAAAGCCGGTCCGTCCATCTGGAGCAGTTTGCGGACATTCCGGCCAATTGGCGCGACGATGCGCTGGCCAAGAAATGGCGCAAGATCAAGCAGGTACGCCGCGTGGTAACCGGCGCACTGGAACTGGAGCGAGCGAAGAAGACGATCGGCTCGTCGCTCGAAGCGGTTCCGCTCGTGCATGTCGGTTGCGATTACGAGGACCTCTTCGACGGCCTCGATCCGGCCGAAATCTTCATCACCTCGGCGGCGGAGATCAGAGCGGCGGACGCCCCCAGCGCGACGGTCGACGGCATACCGGCTTTCGTCGACGAGACGGTCGGTCCCGAAATCTCGGTCTTCGTCGACCTGGCGGAGAACCGGAGCTTGCGCAAATGCGCACGGTCGTGGCGCTACACGGCGGATGTCGGCAGCGATCCGGAGTTTCCAGACGTCTCGGCGAGGGACGCGGCGACGCTGCACGAACTTAAGGGCCTGGGCAGACTTTGACGTGTCGGGCGTTGCCGATATGCCACGCCCGCCCGCCGCCATTAATGGCTTAATTGCCCTTGATGCGGGTTTAAGGTAAGGAACGAAACTCCGGCAGACAAAATGTCGCCGGATTGTTTGCTTATTGCAAATCGCATCGCTCGAAGTCTTCCCGATTCGATGCAACTGTTGGCAGTGGGGTCCGTCCGTATGAATGAAATTTTCCGCGCTCGTGCGGTGCTGGTTGCCCCGCTGGTCGCGTCAGGCCTGCTGGTTTCCGGCTGCATGAGTTCGCCGACCTACGGAACCGACAAGACGGCGAACGAGCAGCTTGTCGGCGATGTCACCGGGATACTGTCGATTGCTCCGAAAAGACAGAATCAGATCGACTACAAGCCGCGCCCCGAACTGGTGAAGCCGGCATCGACCGCGGCACTTCCCCTTCCTCAGGAAGCCGTTGCCGTCGCCTCCAACGCAGCATGGCCGGAATCGCCGGAAGCGCGCCGCGCGCGCGCCAGGGCCTATGCCACCGAGAACCGCGACAAGCCCGGTTTCGAGCCTGAGATAATCGGCGATGTCAACGCGCCGTCCTCGGCTGCCAAGCTTCCGCTCGGCGGTTCCCATCGCGCGGTCGATTCCGGGAGAAACGTGGACAACTTCGGCAAGCAGCAGAGCGAGACCTTCAAAAAGGCGCTCGCGGAGAAGAATCAGGGCAGCCCGACCACTCGAAAATATCTGAGCGAGCCGCCGCTCGACTACCGTATGCCCGCCGAAACCGCCGCCGTGGGCGATGTCGGCGAGGATGAGCTCAAGAAAGAGCGGCGCATCAAGAAGGCGGCCAAGCAGGCGGGGACCGGCGGCTGGCGGGATATGGTTCCCTGGCTCTAGGCGAAGAGCATTTATAATTCTACTCCTGCGGGCATCTGACGCGGTTTTCTGCGCTTCCGATGCTCACGTACAGAAAAGTACGCTCCGCTTCGGTTCTCGAAAACCACGCCAGCTACCTCGCAAGAGCGAATTCTAAATGCTCTGCGCAACTGAAATGGTCTATCGGCGGCGATCGCGAAAAAATCCCGTCAGCAGTTCGACGGCTCTTGTCTCACCGATGCCCGGATAGACTTCCGGCGCATGATGGCACGTCGGCGAGCCAAAAAAACGCACGCCGCTGACCACGGCGCCGCCCTTGGCGTCGGTCGCGCCGAAATACAGCCTACGGATGCGCGCAAACGAGATTGCCCCGGCGCACATCGCGCAGGGTTCCAGGGTGACATAGAGATCCGCCCCGTCGAGACGCTCGGCCGATAGTTGCCGGGCAGCGTGGCGGATTGCCAGCATTTCGGCATGGGCGGTCGGATCGCGCATTTCGCGCGTCCGGTTGCCTGCCGAGGCCACGACCGCGTCTCCGCTGGCGATGACCGCGCCGACCGGAACCTCGCCCCGCTCGGCTGCGGCCCCGGCTTCGGCCAGCGCCAGGCTCATGAAATCGGGACGCGTCAAGGCGTTTCCATCCAAACCGTTCCACTCGGGCGCGCGCCGTATTTACTCGCAAGCCCGAAACGATCCTGTTATCTAGCCGCGCAAAGGGGCGAACGCCACATGGACGACGACCGAAAAAAATTCCCGCGCAAGAACGGGCCGAAGCCCGCCGGCGCGCGCGGCGGCAAGGCAGGAGCAGGCAAGCCCTACGCGGCAGGCGGCAAGAAACCCTTCGTGAAGCGTGGCGAGGGCGCTCCGGCGGGCGAGCGGCCGAAGCGCGACTTCGCGAGTGGCAACAAAAAACCATTCGTCAAACGCGAAGACGGCGACCGGAAACCCTACGACAAACGCGCTGATAGCTCCGACAGAAAACCCTACGACAAACGCGCTGATAGCTCTGACAGAAAACCCTACGTGAAACGTGAAGGCGCTGCCGCTCCTGCGGGCGAGCGCCCCAAGCGGGAGTTCAAGCGCGATGAACCTCGCGGCGACAAGCCGTTCCGTCCAGCGCCGCGCGGCGACAAGCCATATTCGCCCGGACCGCGCTCCGGCGCAAAACCCTTCTTCAAGCGCGACGGCGAGCAG
>JBGTLX010000309.1:0-5150 GCA_041743855.1 Rhizobiaceae bacterium
CGAGGACGGCAAGATCATCGGCACGAAGCGGCTCTACACGGACGGCAAGTTCGGCGGGGCCGACGGCAAGGCTATTTTCATGGAAGCCGTCTGGCGGGGTCTTCAGGCCCCCGGCAAGGAGGAGCAGAAGAAGAACAACAAATTCCTGATCAACAACGGCCGCGCAAACCTCGTCTGGCAGAATGCGTTCCTGGATCAGAAAAGCGCCTTCGTCATGGACCGCTTCCCATACCCATTCATCGAGATGAGCCCGGACGACATGACCGAACTGAGCCTCGGGCAGGGCGATCTGGTGGAGATCTACAACGAAAGCGGGTCGACGCAGGCTATGGTGTATCCGACGCCGACCGCGAAAAAGGGCGAAACCTTCATGCTGTTCGGCTTCCCGACCGGCGTGCAGGGCAACGTCATCAACGCGGGGACGAACGAGTTGATCCTGCCGAATTACAAGCAGACCTGGGCCAACATCCGCAAGATCTCGGATGCCCCGGAGGGTGTGAAGCACCTGTCGTTCAAGTCCAAGGAATACTCGGCAGGCTGAAGTCGGGCATTCCTGTCCCGCCGTGGCTCGAAGGCTTCGGCGGGATCGTTTTGCCAGCATGGCGCGATGCGCCGGAAGGAACCTTTCGCATGAAGCATTTGCCCATATTGGCCGCATCCGCGCTGATATTTTCCGGCACGGCGGCCATGGCACAGGACGCCGAAGCCGGCATGGCCGTTTTCAAGAAATGTTCCGCCTGCCACGCGGCGGACGGCGTTACCAACAAGGTCGGTCCGCATCTTGTCGGCTGATCGGCCGCACGGCCGGGACAGTCGAAGGGTTCAACTATTCGACTGCGATGAAGGATGCGGGAGCAGCAGGTCTCGTCTGGGACGAGGCCGCGCTTGTCGAATACCTCGCCGCGCCAAAAACCAAAGTCCCGGGGGGAAAAATGGCTTTTCCCGGCTTGAAAAAACCCGACGAACTCCAGAATGTCATCGCCTACCTGAAGTCCATTCCCCAATAGAGGCGACATGGAAACCGCCGTCGCCCTGACAGACGAAACCTGCGGCGCGGGCGCCGACGGCAGGGTCATCCCCGTGGATATCGCTGCCGCCAAGGCCGTAGCCATCGCCACGACCGTCAGCGAAGCCGAATGTGTTCCTCAGGTCGAGGCAAGGGGGCGTGTCCTCGTCGGCGATATCCGCGCACGCATCGATCTTCCGCCTTCGATAATTCCGCCATCGACGGATATGCGGTGAGGCTCACCGACTTCGCCGGGCGCGGGTCCCTGGGAGCTTGTCATCGGCGGGAGGATCGCGGCCGGCGATGGTCATAGAACTGTCATGGAGTTAGCGCATGAACAGCTGTGCATCTGGATGTATGGATACATGGATAAAAAGCAGGCGCTCGCGGCTTTTTCGGCTCTCGGCCAGGACACGCGGCTGGAGGTTTTCCGGCTGCTCGTGAAAGCGGGTAGTCAGGGCATTTCCGCCGGCGAGGTCGGGGCGCGATTGGGCACGGTTCAGAACACCATGTCGGCGCACCTCAAAGTGCTCGACCATGCGGGGCTGGTACGCGCTGAGCGCGACGGCCGCATCGTTCGCTACGTCGCCGACATGACCGGGTTCCGGGACCTGCTGGCCTATCTGATGGAGGATTGCTGCAACGGCTCGCCCGAGCTTTGCCGCCCGGTCATCGATGCCGTGACATGTGACTGTTAGGAGGAAACCTCGATGAGCCAAGAGACATTCAACGTCCTGTTTCTCTGCACCGGGAATTCCGCCCGGTCGATCCTGGCCGAAGCGATCCTGAACCGGGTAGGGCAGGGACGTTTCAAAGCGTTTTCGGCCGGATCGCAGCCCAGGGGCGAGGTGCATCCTTACGCGCTCCAACTCCTGAAAACCCTGAACCACGACACGTCTTTCGCGCGCTCGAAAAGCTGGGAGGAGTTTGCCGCACCTGGAGCGCCGGAGATGAACTTCGTCTTCACGGTCTGCGACAACGCGGCAAACGAAACCTGCCCGGTCTGGCCCGGCCAGCCGATGACGGCGCATTGGGGCGTGCCGGATCCGGCGGCGGCGGAAGGAACCGAGGCGGAAAAACATCTGGCCTTCGCCGACGCCTACCGCATGCTCAACAACCGCATCTCCATCTTCACCAGCCTGCCTATGAACACGCTCGACAGACTCGCGCTGCAAAAACGCCTCGACGAGATCGGCGCCAATTTGCCCAAGGCGGGATGAGCGACGTGACGTTCGATCTGCCGCGGCGGCTGGCGGCCGAGGTGCTGGGCGCCGGCATCCTTGTCGCGACCGTGGTCGGCTCCGGCATCATGGCCGATCGGCTGACCGACGATGCGGCGGTCTCGCTGCTCGGCAACACGATCCCGACGGGCGCGATCCTGGTCGTTTTGATCACTGTCCTTGGTCCGGTCTCCGGCGCGCATTTCAATCCGGCCGTCACGCTGGTTTTTGCGCTCCGCCGCGAGATCGAGGCTAACGCAGCGCTGGCCTATGTCGCGGCGCAGATTGCCGGCGGCATCGCCGGGACGTTTCTGGCGCACGCCATGTTCGAGCTGCCGATCCCGCAGCTCTCGTCGACCGCGCGGACAGGAACCGGACAATGGCTCGCGGAAGCGGCAGCAAGCTTCGGCCTTGTCTTCACCATCCTCGCCGGCCTGCGCTTTCGCGCCGACGCGATCCCCTGGCTGGTCGGGCTCTACATCACGGCGGCCTACTGGTTCACCGCCTCGACGTCCTTCGCCAATCCGGCCGTCGCCATCGCCCGCGCCTTGTCCGACACGTTTGCCGGCATCCGCCCGGCCGATCTGCCGGGATTCATCGCCGCCGAATGTTTTGGCGCGCTGATCGCCATGGTTTTGGCGGCATGGCTGCTCGCCGAACCGAAACCGATCGCACGCATGAAGGCCGCCGAATGACCGTCACCATCACCACAACCCGGCCTGCGGCACCTCGCGCAACACGCTGGCGATGATCCGGCAATCCGGCGAGCAACCGGAGGTGATCGAGTATCTGAAGACGCCGCCGTCGCGCGAAAAACTGGTCGGGCTGATTGCCGCGATGGGCATGATCCCGCGCGACCTTTTGCGCGAAAAAGGCACGCCCTATGCCGAGCTTGGCCTGGGCGACCCGAAATGGAGCGACGGGGAGATCATCGACGCCATGCTGGCGCAACCGATCCTCATCAACCGCCCCATCGTCGTGACGCCGCTCGGCACTAAACTTTGCCGCCCCTCTGAGGTCGTTCTCGACATCCTGCCCAATGCCCACATTGGGCCTTTCACCAAGGACGACGGCGAGGTCGTTATCGACGCGGATGGCCGGCGCGTTGCCTGACGGGATCAAGGATTTGTTGCCGAATATCGACGAAGAGCTGTTTTCGCCGATCGACAGCAGCGTCCTGTTCGATGCGCCGCGTTCCGTGCACAAGCCGCGCGTGCTAATGCTCTACGGGTCGCTGCGCGAGCGCTCCTACTCGCGACTGACGACCGAGGAGGCTGCGCGAATTCTGCACCGGCTTGGCGCCGAGGTGCGCATCTTCGATCCGTCCGGCCTGCCGCTGCCCGATTCGGTCCCCGTCGATCATCCCAAGGTCCAGGAATTGCGCGAACTCTCCATCTGGTCGGAAGCCCAGGTCTGGTGCTCGCCCGAACGCCATGGCTCCATGACCGGCATCATGAAGGCGCAGATCGACTGGCTGCCGCTGTCGATCGGCGGCGTGCGACCTACTCAGGGCCGGACGCTCGCCGTCATGCAGGTTTCGGGCGGCTCGCAGAGTTTTAACGCCGTCAACCAGCTGCGCATCCTCGGCCGCTGGATGCGGATGTTCACGATTCCCAACCAGTCGTCGGTGGCCAGGGCTTTTGCCGAATTCGACGAGGGGGGCCGGATGAAGCCGTCGCCATATTACAACCGGATCGTCGACGTGATGGAGGAACTGATGAAGTTCACGCTGCTCCTGCGCGACCGCTCGGCCTATCTCACGGACCGCTATTCAGAGCGGGTCGAGAGCGCCGAAGAGGTGACCAGACGGGTGAACCAGAGGTCGATCTAGGCGAAGTTGTATTTCCGTATTTGTCGAAATTACCTTGACGACCCCGGCGGCCTCGCTTAAATCTATTTCCATGAAAGTCGAAAAAGCAGCATACCAACTCGAAGCGCTCGGCAATCCGACGCGGCTCCAGCTTTACCGCACGCTGGTTCGGGCGGGCGATGAGGGACTGCCGGTCGGCAGCATCCAGGACAAGCTCGACCTTCCGGCCTCGACCCTGTCGCATCATCTCAAGCGGCTTGTCGATACCGGGCTGGTGACGCAGGAGCGGCGGGCGACGACGCTGATCTGCCGCGCCCACTATCCCGGAATGCAGGCCCTGATCGGCTATCTCGCCGACGAATGCTGCGCCGACGGCGCTTGCCCGCCGCTCGCGAGGACGACCGCCGCATGACAGCCTGCTCATTTTGACTTGTTAATTCGAAATTTCCAGAAGGATCGAATCCATGAATATGACAGTCACGCCCGACCTTCCCGTCGCAATCATCGGCGCCGGTCCGGTCGGCCTCGCGGCCGCCGCGCAACTCGTGGAACGCCGCATCCGCCCGGTTATTTTCGAGCGCGGCGCGACGGTCGGGACAAGCCTCCTCGAATGGGGCCATGTTCGGGTCTTTTCGCCGTGGAGCTACAACATCGATGCGGCCGCGCGCGTGCTCCTCGATCGTTCGGGATGGACGGCCCCTGACCACGCTGGCTTGCCGACGGGCAGGGAGATCGCGCGGGACTACCTGGCTCCGCTCGCAACCTTGCCCGAGATTGCTCCGAATTTGAAACTGGGAGCGACCGTCACCGCCATTGTCCGGCTGGGACGCGACAAGATTTCGAACGAGGGCCGCGCCGATCTGCCCTTCGTCATCCGTTACGAGGATACCGCCGGAGAACATCGCGTGCTGGCGCGCGCCGTGATCGACGCATCGGGCGCCTGGTCGCGGCCAAACCCGATCGGCGTCGATGGTCTGACCGTTCCCGGCGAAGGCGGAGCCGCCGCACGCATCGCCTATGGCATTCCCGACGTGGTTGGCGCGGCGCGGCGCGAATACGCAAACAAGCGCGTGCTGGTCATCGGCGGCGGGCATTCCGCGATCAACGTGGCGCT
>JBGTLX010000310.1:0-3458 GCA_041743855.1 Rhizobiaceae bacterium
AAGATTCGATCGACATGGCCCGGATCGTCTTCGGCCAAAAATTTGCCGACGAGAACTGCGTCATCCTCGGCAACGTCAACGTCAACTCGCCGCTGGTCTGGGACGCGACGATGACGACGGCGCTGCGCGCCTACGCCCGCGCCAACCAGGCGGCGGTGATCGTGCCCTTCATTCTCGGCGGCGCGATGGGACCGGTGACCAATGCCGGCGCCATCGCGCAATCGCTGGCCGAAACCATGGCCGGCTGCGCGCTGACGCAGCTCGAGCGGCCGGGGGCGCCGGTCATCTTCGGCAATTTTTTGTCCTCCATGTCGCTGCGCTCGGGCTCGCCCACCTTCGGTACGCCGGAACCAGCCATCGGCTCGATGGTGATCGGGCAGCTTGCGCGGCGGCTCAATCTCCCCCTCAGATGCTCCGGCAATTTCACGACATCAAAACTGCCCGACGCCCATGCGATGAACGAGGCCACGATGTCGATGCTCGCCGCCGTGCATTGCGGCGCGAATTTTATTCTCCACTCGGCAGGCTTTCTCGATGGGCTCTTGTCCATGTCCTACGAGAAATTCGTTATGGACGCCGATTTCTGTGGGGCGCTGCACACCTATCTCGACGGGGTGAAAATCGACGACAACCAGCTGGCGCTCGACGCTTTCAGGGAGGTCGGTCCAGGCAGCCACTTCTTCGGCTGCGCCCACACGATGCAGAACTACGAAACCGCCTTCTGGGATTCGGAAATCGCCGATAACGAGCCCTACGAGAAATGGGAAGCGGCGGGTTCCAAGGATGCAGCCATCCGCGCCAACCGCCGCTGGAAGAAAGCGCTGGCCGACTATGTCGCGCCGCCGCTCGACGAAGCTGTCGACGAAGCGCTCAAGGATTTCATGGCGCGAAAAAAAGCCTCGATGGAAGACGCCTGGTACTGATCGGCAAGCGCTCGAAAGGAGATCGTCATGTCCGGCCTGCCACTTGTTCCCCTTCTGCTTCTCGCGATGATCGCGGAGGCGCGCGCCGGGCCGGCCGCCGACACGGTCAGGCCGTTCTACGAGCAGCCCGGCCTGGAGCTGGAGACGTCGGCGCGTGACCGCTTCGTCGATCCGGCGCGCAAGGTGCTCGACCTGAACGACGAGATCAGGCAGCGTGGCGAGGAGGGCTGCCTCGACCCTGCGCTGCCCTTCAACGACACCAACTTCGACGCGGCCGAGGTGACGCGCACGCTGACGCTTTCCGAACTTGCCATCGGCGAGCAGGCGACCGTCGTCGCGAGCTTCATGGCCGAGAACGAAAAGCAAGGCGTGCAGTGGATGCTGAGGAATGTCGGCGGCGCATGGAAGATCTTCGACATGACCTCGATGAACAAGGATTGGGCCTTGAGCCGGTTCCAATGCGAGTAAGGTCAGTCGGCATGACCGTTGCGGGTCTTGCGGCACGAGCGTTGTGAAGCGCGCTCGGCGCCGCCGCAGCCGCGCCGTCAAGGGATGCAGGATGCAGGCAATCCGGTGGCCGAGGGCATGCCGGCCTGCTCGGCATCGACGTCTGGGAACACGCCTACTATCTCGACTACGAGAACCGCAAACCGGAGCATGTCAAGGCGGTGCTCGACGGCCGCGTCAACTGGCGCTTCGTTGGCGAGAAGATGCCGGCATAGGGCCGGCATATAGCGCGCACCGCATTCTCGTGTTAGCGTCGGCCCATGACACGATTGCTTGAGAAGGCATTGGAAACTGTGAGCGAACTGACTGTCGAAGAACAGGACGAGATCGCGCGGGTAATCTTCGACGTGATCGGCGATGCCGATGCCGCGCCTTACGTGTTGTCGGATGGCGACCGGGCGGCAATTGAACATTCTCGGAAGCAGGCGGCGCGGGGCGAGTTCGCAACCGACGCCGAGGTGGAGGCCGTCTTCGCAAAATTTCGCCGAAGAAGGTTAGCCTTACGGTCGGCGCGCTTGCGGATATCGAGGAACAGCTTGAATTTCTAGGGGGAATGTCGCCGTCAGCGGCGCGGGCCGGCTCCAGGCCCGCATTGAGGAGTTGATCGTGCTTCTCGGCGACTTTCCGGAAGCCGGACCTGAAACCGAGGAACCCGGAGTTCGCCGCGTTAACACGACTCCGTTCCGCCATTTCATTCTTTACGAGATCATCGATGATTCCCTTGTAGTGCTTGCATTGCGGCACGGTGCCCGCGATCCCCACGCGCCAACCCCTCGCCATTCGCGATGACCGCCGACCCGCTCCTCCAGCCCTATCAGCTCAAACATCTGACGCTGAAGAACCGCGTCATGTCGACGGCGCACGAGCCGGCCTATTCCGAGGACGGCATGCCGATGGAGCGCTACCGGCTCTACCATGCCGAGAAGGCCAAGGGCGGCATGGCGCTGACCATGACGGCGGGTTCGGCCATCGTCAGCCGCGACAGCCCGGCCGCTTTCGGCAATCTGCAGGTCTATCGCGCTGAGATCGTGCCGTGGCTGCGCGACCTCGCCGATGCCTGCCACGAGCATGATTGCAAGGTGATGATCCAGATCACCCATCTCGGCCGCAGGACCGGCTGGAACAAGGCCGATTGGCTGCCGGTGCTGTCGGCCTCGCCGGTGCGCGAGCCGGCGCATCGCGCCTTCCCCAAGACGGCGGAGGATTGGGATCTCGATCGCATCGTCGCCGATTACGCGTCCGCTGCCCAGCGCTGCCAGGCGGCTGGGCTCGACGGCATCGAGTTCGAGGCCTATGGCCATTTGCTGGACGGGTTCTGGTCGCCGGCCACCAATTCCCGCAATGACGAGCATGGCGGTTCGCTCGACAACCGGCTGCGCTTCACCTTTCGGGTCATCGACGCGGTGCGGAAGGCGGTCGGCCAACACTTAATCGTCGGCATAAGGATGGTCGCCGACGAGGATTTTTCTCAAGGGCTGTCGAAGGCCGAGGGGTTAGAGATTGCACGGCGGCTGGCGACATCGGAAAAGATCGACTTTCTGAACATCATCCGCGGTACCATCGAGACGGACGCCGCGCTGACCAAGGTCATCCCGATCACCGGCATGCGCTCGGCCCCGCATCTCGATTTCGCCGGCGAAATCCGCGCCGCGACCAAATTCCCCGTCTTCCATGCGGCCCGCATCGCCGATGTCGCCACGGCGCGCCACGCCATCGCCACGGGCAAGCTCGACATGGTCGGCATGACGCGGTCGCATCTGGCCGATCCGCACATCGTTCGAAAGATCAGGGCAGGGCGCGAGCACGAAATCCGCCCCTGCGTCGGCGCGACCTACTGCCTCGACCGGATTTATGAGGGCGGCGAGGCGCTGTGCATTCACAACGCCGCGACCGGCCGCGAGGCGACTATCCCGCATGAGATCGCAAGGTCGCGAGGCCCGCTCAGGACAGTGGTCGTCGTCGGCGCGGGCCCGGCGGGGCTCGAGGCCGCAAGGGTGGCGGCCGAGCGCTGCCATCGCGTTACGGTCC
>JBGTLX010000311.1:0-5854 GCA_041743855.1 Rhizobiaceae bacterium
TTGCCGCATCTTGACCCAGCCATTCTTCATCGAGGAAAGCGAATGGATCCCGATCCCTCCCAGCTGGTCGCCCAATATCGTCTCGTTCAAGACGTACAACACCGGAGACCCTGAAGGTCTTGCTTTGTGGGAAGCGGTGAATGACCGCTTGAGCCGCCCGCAATTGCAAGGCATGGCCGAGGGAGGTGCGCGATACGGAGAGCCGCAACTGATCCGTCCGCGCCTCGGGCAAGGGGCATTCAGGGTACTGGTCACCGACACTTACAATCGGCGCTGCGCGATTACGCAGGAACGCACCTTGCCGGCGCTCGAGGCGGCGCATATCCGGCCCTACGGCGACGGCGGCGAACATGACGCGCGGAACGGATTTCTATTTAGGCGCGACATCCATAGCCTGTTCGACGCTGGCTATGTGACGGTTACGCCTGATCTGCGCTTCGAAGTGAGTCGCCGCATCAAGGAGGAGTTCGACAATGGACGACACTATTACGAGCTGCACGGGAAGCCGATCTTCGCCCCCACCGACGCCCTGCGAACCCCCGATCCCGAGGCGCTGCGCTGGCACAACGAACACGCCTATCGGGGGTGAGGCGCGGCGATGTCATTCGATGAACTCGACAGCCAGATGCGCATCGCGGCATTTGAGCACGTGCGTCGGCTCAGCGAGGTCCACGCTCATCTGACCGCAACCGAACTAAAGCCGGGCTTTAAGTTCAGGAACGAACGCTTTCCGCTGATCAACCCGCAACGTGGGATCTTCAAGCCGCAACAGATGCGCTTCCTCCTATCGATCAAGACGGTGTTTCCTAAGCCGGGTGCTAAGGTCTGGTACGACGACCAGCGCGAGGTACATCGGCAGATTTTTGAAGGCGACGAGACGGTCGACTACGCGTTCATGGGCCAAAACCCAGACGCGGCCGACAATCGGTGGCTTCGCGAGGCTTTCGAGAACCGGGTGCCGATCATCTACTTTCTTGGCATCGCGCCCGGTCGATACCAAGCAATGGTTCCGACATTCGTTGCGGAATGGGACGCCGTAGCCCTGAAGGCTCGCATCGCATTTGGAGTTCCGGAACAAGAGACCCTTGCGCCACCGGAGAATGCTCTGGAACGGCGTTATGCGTTGCGGGCAGTCAAGCAACGGTTACATCAGGCTTCGTTCCGTGAAGCCGTGATCACCGCGTATAACGGTCGCTGCGCCTTATCGGGGCTGCCCGAGACGCTGCTTCTGGATGCCGCGCATATTGTTTCCGACAAGCATGAACGATTGGGTCAGCCGGTGGTGCCAAATGGCCTCCCGCTATCGAAGATCCATCACGCTGCCTTCGACGCACATCTGATCGGCATCGATCCCGACTATCGGCTGCATGTGTCGCAGCGGCTAATGGTTCAGAAGGACGGGCCCATGCTTGAAGCGTTGAAGCGCTTGAATGGCGGGATGATTCATTTTCCGACCCGGGACAAGGACCGGCCGGATAAGGATCGGCTCGCGCAGCGCTTCGAGCGGTTCAAGGCGGCCGCCTGAGATGCCCGCCTTCCGTACCGAGAGATTCAAAACCGTCCGCAATACCTTGGTTCTAGTCGCTTCCGCTACCCCACGATATCCCTGCAAAGTGCGCAGGCAGCCGTTCCGAAAAACGATTCAACATCAGTCGCTTACGAGAACCGTACTAAATCCGCGTAGTCGGGAGGTTTGGAGACAAACGGGCCGAGAGAGAGAAATGCGGGCTGCTATGGGGTCAGCGCAGTGCGGAGGTTTTTGCGCGAAGCCCGTGGATATTGGCGATTTCAGCGTACTAAAAGCCGGCGGAGAATGTTGGTAGCGGAAGGAATGGCGGAGGGAGAGGAACTGGGATCCAACATTCTCTGTGCGCCGGGAAAACCGGCAGGTGGTAGCAGATGGAAGTTCTGTACGTTGAAGATTTAGCCAATCACAACGGCCCCGAGTCATGCGCTGACGTCCGTAAGGGCGGCGGTGAAGCGTTGACAGGGGGACATGCGGGCCGAGTATTGAGCCGCGAAAAGTTGAAGGTCCAGGGTGCCGACGCTGTGGAGATAAGCGGAAGGCAACATGGGTCGGCACGTCATGGCGCGTGCCGCCCTAGCCCTGCGTGGTCTGAGACCTCGCGCACGCATGCAAGCCACCTGCAAGGGAACCGGGATATCCACTGGCCGGCCGTCTGGGAAAGTCCGACCCGGGCGGCCCGCATCGGAAAGGGAGCACCCGCAATCCGATGATGCACGGCCGGGGGAAGTCGGACCTGCCCATAGTACCAGGGAAGTCGTCGCACAAAGCCGCCACCGCGGCCGCGGAGACGATGGAGGGAAGGGGCGGGGCCAAGGGCAATGCGGTCCGGGGCAGCACGTGCCAGACGCAGAGCTGGGAAAGCGTATCCCTGGCACTGGGCCGCATACGTGAAACTGCAAGACGGGATAAGCGAGTTCGGTTCACGGCACTGCTGCACCATGTCACCGTCGACCTACTCCACTGGTCGTTCTACCAATTAGAGCGGCACGCGGCGGCCGGCGTCGACGGCGTCACATGGGATCAGTACGGGGATGGTCTTGAGAGCAATCTCATCGACCTCTGCGCACGGGTACATAGTGGTGCGTATCGAGCGAAGCCGTCACGGCGTCAGTACATCCACAAACCGGATGGCCGGCAACGGCCACTGGGCATCGCTTCGCTGGAAGACAAAATCGTCCAGCGGGCGGTGGCGGAGATACTGAACGCCATCTACGAGACGGACTTCCTCGGCTTCTCCTATGGGTTCCGGCCGAAGCGCAGCCAGCATGATGCGCTGGATGCGCTCGCGACCGCGATCTACCGGAAGAAGGTGAACTGGATTCTGGATGCGGACATCTAGGCGTTTTTCGACACGGTGAACTGGGAATGGCTGGTCCGTTTCCTCGAACACCGGATCGCGGACAGGCGGCTGCTGCGCCTGATCGGCAAATGGCTGAAGGCAGGCGTGCTAGAAGATGGGCGCCTGCTGGCAGTCGAAAGGGGCACGCCACAGGGTGCGGTGATCTCACCGGTCCTGGCGAACATTTACCTGCACTACGTCTACGACCTGTGGGTCCACCGGTGGCGGCGGCGGAACGGCGGTGAGGTCATCGTCGTGCGCTATGCTGACGACACCGTGGTGGGCTTCCAGTGGCGCTCAGACGCCGAGCGGTTTCTGGACGAACTTCGGCAGCGACTGCAGAACTTCGGTCTGGAATTGAACCCGCAAAAGACCCGGATCATCGAGTTCGGGCGCTTCGCGGAGCGCAACCGCAAGGCCAATGGGCTTGGCAAGCCTGAGACCTTCGCCTCCCTCGGCTTCACGCATATTTGCGGGACGAATAAAGGCGGGGGCTTCCTCATCCTGCGGCACACCATACGGAAGCGGCTGCGGGAGAAGATCAGGCAGGTCAAAGAGGCGATAAGGCGAATGAGGCACCGGCCGATCGCGGAGCAGGCACTTTACTTGAAACGAGTGATGAACGGCTTCTTCAACTACTTCGCCTTTCCGACCAACAATCGAGCGATCAATGCGTTCTACTACCATGTCGGCTGGTACTGGTGCCGTGCGCTACGGCGGCGGAGTCAGACCAGCCGCCTGACATGGCAACGGATGAAACGCCTGATCGATCACTCGCTGCCACCCGCGCGCCTGCGACATCCACTTCCTGACTTGCGCTTCCGCGTCATGACCCAAGGTGGGAGCCCAGTGCGGTAGTCCCGCTCGCTGGGATCTGTGCGGGGGGCGGCGAGCAATCGCCGTCCCTACCGCGACCGCAGGCTTTCGCTACCGTTCTACGTAATACCCAATCGTTCATAACGGGAGCATTAATGATGACCGAAAATCGTGCGGTTCGGCGGAAACAAGCGGCATCGCTGATTTGCCGGTGCCTACACCATGGAACTTATGTCTGAGGCACCGGTCGGATAGGCGAACATAGTCGTTTTCAGATCATCAGCGGTTAGCCCGTGACGAATCGCCAACCCGAAGATGTTGATGACCTCGTCGACATGCGGCCCAACAAGGTGAGCGCCGAGAATCCGGCCCGTTGACTTTTCGATCAGTACTTTGAACCCGTAAACCGGCTCGGCGACGCGGCGCGCGGTATACCAATCGGAAGCCTTTTGGCTCTTCATATCGAACTGGAGCCCCTGTGCCCTTGCCTGGGTTTCGTTGAGCCCAACGGCGGCTATCGGAGGAACAGTAAAAGCGACGCTCGGCACGCCAAGATAGTTTGGCGTATGGCGATTGCCTTCGAGCAGGTTGGCGATAGCCACCTTCGCGTCGTGGCTCGATACCGGCGTGAGCGGAGGGCCGACTTGAGCGGCATCGCCAGCAGCGTAGACGGCCGGATTCGAAACGCTCTGTAGAAACTCATTCAGTTTGAGGCGGCCCTTTTCTACGGTCACACCCGCAGCATCGAGTTCGAGCAAATCCAGCGCGGGTGCTCGTCCAGCGGCATGGACGACCAAATCGGCCTCGAAGGTAGCTGATTTTCCTTCCGACGATGCACGCACAGTAAAGCCCGAATCGGATTTCTCGATCGCTTCGACTGTGGTCTTGACCCGAACGTCAACGCCGATCGTCCGGAACGCCTCCATCAACCAGCCGACCAAATCAGGATCGAATTGCTCCAACATTCGCTCACCCCGTTGCAGGATGGTGACGCTTGCTCCTGCGCGCGCGGCGATATGCGAGAACTCCGATGCGATGTAACCGCCACCAACCAAGACGATTCGGCGTGGTAGCCGCTCCAAGCTCAGAAAATCTTCGTGAGTTGCGAGGTACTCTTCACCAGCAATCCCGAGCTTGACCGGCTCCGCCCCAGCAGCGATCAGGAAGTGACGGCCTTCCAACGGCGTATCGTCAACCGTCATTGTGTTGCGACCGGTAAATCGAGCTTTTCCTGTAAAGGCATCGATGCCCTTCTCGGCATACGTTCTCTCACGATGTTTCGGCACCGGATCGGTGAATGTTCGCTTGAACGCAATCAGGCCTGGCCAATCGATATGCAGTTCGCCAGCTACGCCATTGGGCCGCATCCGCCTGGCGGCATCGATTAGCTCGGCGCCGGTGACCAGCATTTTCTTCGGGTCGCACCCGCGAAGGGCGCATGTGCCGCCAAACGGCCGAAAATCGATAACAGCCACTGTCCAGCAGGCGGCACGCGCCCGCATCGCCGCCACCATTGCCGCGGTGCCAGTCCCGACAATTATCAAGTCATACTGTTTTTCCATTGGTGTCCACGATCCTCAGGGAGTTGCGCCGGCGTAGGAGTTTTCAGGACAGTTCGATCATTTCGGTAGCCTTGTCCTGGGCAGCACGAGAGTCATGCCATTCGTGTCGCAGGCCTGAGCAGCAAGTGTGAGGCCATCCCTGTGAATATGAGATGCCCATCGCGCCTATGCGTAACAAGAGAGTAATCAATAGACGAGATACGTGCCTGACGTTTCGAGCACGTTCAGCAACTCCTGCAAATGAAGGGGGACCAGCGCACGATCGATCTTTTCCGGCGGGATGTTGTACAAAACAGCCATTGTGGCGTTGTAGTAAATTTTTGCTCCCTTCTCCTTGATGAAGTGAAGGTATTCACCGTAGTTGTGCGGTACCGCTTCCAGCGGGACACTGAACTGCTTTGCCAAAGATTCTCGCTCACGTTCCGGTAACACGGCTCGATCCATCGCGGTGCTTGTCTGGCCGAGCCGTCCCCTCCAGCCATAACCCATCGCAACCGACGTGACGGCGCTGCCGTCAAAGACAACGACCACTTGCCGCCCCTTCGCCAACGCGGCCCACGCAATGTTGGGTACGACGCATATTTGGGCGTCATCTATGCTGAGGGCCGT
>JBGTLX010000312.1:0-3270 GCA_041743855.1 Rhizobiaceae bacterium
GCCGATCACGTAATCGTCGAGAACTTTCAGGATTTCCTGAGGGGTGGGCACGCCTTCGCGCGACTTCACCATCGAGGTTTTGTTTTCCTCGCGGATGATGTCCATGCACAGTTCGACGCATTCATCGCAGATGAAGACGGTGGGGCCGGCAATCAGCTTGCGCACTTCGTGCTGGCTCTTGCCGCAGAACGAGCAATATAGCGTGTTCTTGGAATCGCCGCCGCTGTTGCTCACCTTGCTCATGTCTTCCAGGTCCTTTCCCAAGCCCCCTTGCCGGTGGTCTGGCTCAACGCTCACATGCGATCTTAGCGGGAGATCGCCGCCGCTGGCAAACCGGCGCTTACTCATTGCCGCGAAACACGCTGCGGGAAGCGGGGCGCTGATCCGAGTGGCACCCTCGAATCTAGGCCGCCCAAACTCAACAGACGCTTAACGTAGGTCCTCACGCCGCCCGAGGAAACAGCTAATTGTGACGGAAATGACGCAGGCCGGTCAAAAACGCGTCATGTTCCCTATAATGGCGACGATGGTTCAGGGGGCGACGATAGCATCGATCGCCTCACGCGACGAAATCACCTTGTCGATCAGGCCGAATTCCTTCGCCTCATCGGCGGTCAGGAAATGATCGCGATCGAGCGTCTTTTCGATCGTCTCGTAGTCCTTGCCGGTATGCTTGACGTAAACCTCGTTCAGCCTGCGCTTCAGCTTGATGATGTCCTGAGCATGACGCTCGATATCCGATGCCTGACCCGAAAATCCGCCCGAAGGCTGGTGCACCATGATGCGGGCGTTGGGCGTGGCGAAACGCAGATCCTTGTGGCCGGCACACAGAAGCAGCGAGCCCATCGAAGCCGCCTGTCCGATGCAAAGGGTCGAGACAGCCGGCTTGATGAACTGCATGGTGTCGTAGATCGCCATGCCGCTGGTCACCACGCCGCCGGGCGAGTTGATGTAGAGCGAGATTTCCTTCTTCGGGTTCTCGGCTTCCAGAAACAGCAATTGGGCACAGACCAGCGTCGCCATGCCGTCCTCGACCGGACCGGTGATGAAGATGATGCGCTCTTTCAAAAGGCGCGAGAAGATGTCGTAGGCGCGCTCGCCGCGATTGGTCTGTTCGACCACCATCGGCACGAGATTCATTGCGGTTTCGGCTGGGTGCCTCATGGGAATGGCCTTCTGGTAGGAAGTTCCGAATGGAAAATATGGAAAATGCGGAATCGATCTGATCGGTCTCCTGTTAGATAGGATGCGCGCTCCACCTTGTGCAAGGCCGACTTGTCCGGCGTTTGCCGCTAACCTTACCTACCGGCCGTCAAAACCGCCTCCGCGCGCAGCCAGGCCTTCAGCCCATCGACGTCACCATCTCCGAGCGCCGCCGCGACCCGCCTTCCGACCGCAGCGCCGAATTTGTAGCCGTGGCCCGAGCAGGCCGACACGATCAGGCATTTGCCGTTTTCGACCGCCAGGAATTTTTCGTCGGCCGTGAAGGTGTAGGCGCAAGTCACGACCTCAGTGACGGCATATTCGTCGAGCCGGGCTATCGGAGGCGAAAACAGATTGCGGATCGCTTCGCCCTCGCCCGCTATTGGTTCGCGGTTCCAGTCGGCTTCGCTGGTGACCACCTTGTGCAGGCCGGAGCCGAATTTCATGCCGGCTCCGCCACTCGGCGGGATGATCCAGCCATCGGTCTGGCCGCCGACGTCGAGGATCACGGGCGCCGCCTCCCATGCCGCCCGCAGATCGGCCGGCGGCTCGACATAAGCCACGGCCGTCCGGTAGGTTTTCAGTTCGAAACCCAGCTCCGGAAACAGTTTTAGCACCCACGCGCCGGCGGCGACCACCACATGCTCGGCCTGAAGGGTTTCGCCGCTTTCGAGATCGACGCGGCCCGCCTCGGCATCGATTGCGGTCACCTTGCTGTTTTCATAAACATTCGCGCCGTTGTCGCGCAGCCAGGTCACGAGCCCGGTGGCGATTTTTCTGCAATGCAGCGCGCCGCCTTCGGGCGAAAAGAAAGCGTAGCGGAACGTGCCGGCTTCGAGGAACGGCCAGCGTTCGACCGCCGCTTGCGGCTCCAGCGTCTCGAACGGATAGCCGCCAGCCGCCAGCCCGTCGCGCATGATTTCGGCCTCGTCTCCCTCCTCGCGCGAGATGCAGACGAAGCCGCGCGGATCGAGATGATTTTCGCCCAGATCAGCCCACAGTTCGTCCCAGGCTTCGTAGGCTTCGGTGATGAGCTTGCCATAGCCGGAAGCTGAGCCATAGGCGCGGCGGATGATGCGATGATGATCGCCCGACGCGGCCAACGGATTGGGGATCGTCGATCCCTGATCGAGGATGGTCACGCTGTGGCCGGCCTTGACCAGCGCCCAGGCGGTCGACAGGCCGGCGATGCCCGCGCCGACAATAATGATGTTCATTCCAACAAACCCCTTCAAGCAATGCAATTCGCAGGCAGCGCCGCCAACATACGGTCTGGCCTCCGTCTGGCAAGGCGCGAGATGTCCCAACGTCGCGCTGCCCTCACCCGCCTGCTGGCTCTCCTCTCCCCGTAAGGACGGGGAGAGGGTAAGGGTGAGGGGCGGCGCGAGGGTGATGAAGGAGCGCCGCGCTGCCTCGTATCAAGTACGGACCATTTCCACGATGAGTTACAAGCAACCGCCCTACCTTTCCTTCGACCCGGCAACCCGCCGCGTGCGGCTCGACCCGCACGAGCAAAAATTCGTCCAGAACCCTTATGAGGCCTATGCCTGGCTGCACGGGACGGCGAGCACCTTCTTCTGGGAGGATTACGGCCTCTGGTGCTTTGGCGGGTTCGACGATGTCGGCCGGCTGTTGCGCGACCGCCGCTTCGGCCGCGAGAATCCTGCGGGCATCCCCGACAGCCGAGGCATCGGGCAGGACCGTTCGCATCTCGCCGCCTTCGACGCGGTCGAGGCCAATTCGATGCTGGAACTGGAGCCGCCGGTCCACACCAGGCTGCGCACGCTGATCAACCGCGCCTTCGTCTCGCGCCAGGTGGAGCGGCTGCGGCCGCGCGTCGAGGCGCTCGCCCATCAGCTTATCGACGATTTTACGCCGGACCAGGCGGTCGATCTGATCACCGCCTATGCCGCGCCGCTGCCTATCACCATCATCGCCGAAATGCTCGGCGTTTCGGTCGAGATGGGGCCGCAGTTGCTCGACTGGTCGCACCGGATGGTGGCGATGTACATGCACGGCCGCACCGCGAAGACGGAGCATGACGCCAACACCGCGGGGCGGGAGTTT
>JBGTLX010000313.1:0-3661 GCA_041743855.1 Rhizobiaceae bacterium
GGCGGCGCGCGATCTCGTCGGCCAGAAGCAGGCTGACGGCGCCTGCCAGCATGTCGCGATCGCGCACCAGCTTTGCCCCGCCCTTGTCGATCAGGCGCTGATAGGCTTCACGAAAGTTCTGCACGTTCTGTCCCGAAAGGACAGCGGTGTCGAGCATTGCCGGCTCGAGCGGATTCTGGCCGCCCTCGGCGGTCATAGACCGTCCCACGAAGGCGATTTCGGTCAGGCGCAGATAGAGACCCATCTCGCCGATCGTGTCGCCGATCAGGATATCGGTATCGGCGCGGACGCGGGCTCCCGTGCTGCGGAGCACGACCTTGAGACCCATCGCGGCGAATTCGACGGCGAGCGCCGCAGCGCGATCCGGATGGCGGGGCACGATGATGGTCAAAAGTCCGGAATGCCTGTTGCACAGCATCCTGTGGACTTCGGTCGCTATGGCCTCTTCTCCGTCATGGGTAGAAACCGCCGCCCAGGTCGGGCGCGGGCCGATCTGCCGCTTCAGCCCATAAAGCGCCCTGTCGTCGACCGGCGGCGGGTTCGTGTCGACTTTCAGATTGCCCGACACGGTGACCGGGCGGGCGCCCAACGCCAGAAACCGTTCGCCGTCCTCCTCGGACTGGGCCACGACATGCGCGAGATTTTCAAACAGGGCCTCAGCCAGATAGGCGCGTTTCTTCCACGAGTTGTAGGAGCGGTCCGACAGGCGGCCATTAACCAGAACCTGCGGCACCCGGCGCGCGCCCAGTTCGAGAATGGTCATCGGCCAGATTTCCGATTCGGCGATGACGGCGAGATCGGGCTTCCAGTGGTCGAGGAAGCGACTCACCGCCGGCTTCAGATCCAGCGGCACATATTGGTGGATGATACTGTCGCCGAGCCGTTCCTCGGCCACATGCGCGGAGGTGACTGTGCCTGTCGTCAGGATGACATTGACGCCGTAACCCAGCACCGTCTCGATGAGCGGCACGACAGCCATGGTCTCGCCGACGCTTGCCGCATGAACCCAGATCAACGGCCCGTCGGGACGCGGCTTGCCAGGCACGCCGTAGCGCTCGCGCCGGCGACTGCGGTCCTCCTTGCCCTTGGAGGCGCGCCACGCCACATAGGCGCCGATCAGCGGATAGGCCCCGGCGCCGACCACCCTGTAGGCGGACAGAACCGCTCGCGCCAGGCGCCCGCTCATTCCACACCGTCGGCTATGCGATAGGCTTTTGCCGTGACGGCGTTCAAAAGCGCCGTAACATGCTGACGCTTGCGCTCCATTTCCGCTTCGTCGGCCCTGCCGTCGACGAGGATGGTGTCCCCTATCGCGACGGCCAGCCGCCCGAAGGGCAAATTGATCGTCGTTTTGTCCCAGCTCTTTTCAAACACCTTGCGACGGCTTGTCGCCACCGCCACCGGCAGGATGGGTCTCCCGGAAATCCGGGCGAGCGTTACGATGCCTAATCCGGCCTGGCGGGGCGTTCCATGCGGTATGTCGGCGATCATGGCGACGTTGTTGCCCGAGTCGAGCGACTTTTTCAGGGCAATCAGAGCACGCGCGCCACCCTTTTTGACCTGATACCTGTCGTCGCGGCCGCCTGATCCGCGCGCGGCCTCGAAGCCCAGCTTCTGCAGGACGAGCGCATTGATCTCCGCGTCGGCGCTGCGCGACACCATGGCCATGACCCGTCGTCCGGGTGGGCGGGTGCAGGGCGCCAGTAAATGCTGTCCGTGCCAGAGCGCAATGATGACGGGCGCCGATGCCGCAAAGGCCGCTTCGAGATCGCCGGAGCCCTTGGCGGCTGGATTTGTCAGGTAAACCAGACGCAGGGCCTGCGCAAACAGCGAGGCGACCGCGCCTTTGACGAGGCGCGACCTGGCCAACGGCTTGCGGAATCTCTTCCAGAAGCGTTTCAACGCGTCGTCGTAGTTGTTTTTCCTGGCTTTTTTTTGAACGGTCGTCGGCGCCTTTGGTTGAGAATCCATCAGGCCGGGCCGCTTCTTTCTGAATCCGGCTCGAGCAACCGATGCAGATGCACGACGAAATAGCGCATGTGAGCGTTGTCGACGCTCGCCTGCGCCTTGGCCTTCCACGCGGTTTGCGCTGTCGCATAGTCCGGAAATATTCCGACGACGTCGAGTTCGTCGAGATTGCGGAATTCGCTGCCGGACAGTGATTTCAGCTCGCCGCCGAACACCAGATGCAGAAGCTGCTTTTTTCCGTCGCCGGACATTTTTATCCCTGATTGTTTTGAACCGCTGGCGCGACTCCTTAACGGAATTCGCCGCTGTTTGAAACCGCTTCGCGTTCCGGTCAGCCGGCGTGCGTTGCGGCGACCTCGGCGAAGGCTGCAAGCAGTGCGCCGCTGCCCGCCACCAGCACGCCATGGCGGATGTCCGGCCTGGCATAAAGCGGCGGCGCGCCGTGCTCGTCGAGAAGCTGTCCGCCCGCCTCGCGAAGAATGAGATCGGCGGCGGCGAGATCCCAGTCATGGGAATTGGCCTTGACGAAAGTGGCGTCGAGCGCTCCGTCGGCAATCATCGCCAGACGGTAGGCGAGCGAGGGAATGTGCGCCACGCGCCTGGCCCGCATCCTTATCTCTTCGGGCAATGCATCGAGCAGCGGCTTCGGACCGCCGATTTCGGGGTTGGGTCCCGGATCGCGCACGGTCAGCCGGACGCCATTCTTGAACGCCCCCTCGCCCGGCAGCGCCCAAAAGGTTTCCCCTCGCGCCGGACATTCCAGCAGTCCCGCGACCGGCGTGCCCGCCTCGACCACCGCGATGCAGACGCACCATTGGTCGCTGCCCGCGAGAAACCCTCTCGTGCCGTCGATCGGGTCGACGACGAAGGTGCGGCGCGCGCTGAGGCGACCGGCATTGTCGGCGGTCTCTTCGGAAAGCCAGCCATAATCCGGCCGCGCCGTCATCAGCGTCTCGCGTAAAAACGTATCGACCGCGTAGTCGGCTTCGCTGACCGGCGAAACGCCGCCCTTCATCCACACTTCTTGGGTCTTGCGGAAATAGCGCATGGCGATCCGGCCGGCCTCGCGCCCTGCCTCGCGCAGCAAATCGAGATCGGCCGAGAGATCAGCGTGGTGAAGCGCTTCAGCTGCCGGCAAGGGTCATGCCCTCGATCATCAGCGTCGGGCTGGCCGTGCCGAAATTTCGGTCCAGGTCATTGGCGGGGATCATCCTCAAAAACATGTCCTTGAGGTTCGAGGCGATCGTGACCTCCGAAACCGGCCAGGCGAGTTCGCCATTCTCGATCCAGAAGCCGGACGCGCCGCGGCTGTATTCGCCGGTGACCATATTGACGCCCTGCCCGAATACTTCGGTGACGTAGAAACCCGATTTAAGGGATTTGATCAGGTCTTCCGGCGACTGCTCCCCAACTTCCAGCTCGAAATTCGTGGACGACGGGGAAACCGAGGAGCCGCCGCGAACGCCGCGGCCATTGGTTTGCAGCCCGAGTTCGCGCGCGGCGGATGTCGATAAAAACCAGTGGTTCAGCACGCCGTTTTCTACCATCACGAGCTTTTCGCCCGCCACACCCTCGCCGTCGAAGGGCCGCGAGGCCTGGCCGCGCCGGCGCAGCGGCTCGTCGGTCGCCGTGATGCCGGTTCCCGCAACCTTTTTGCCCATCATGTCGCGCAGGAAGCTGGTCTTGCGGGCGA
>JBGTLX010000314.1:0-13569 GCA_041743855.1 Rhizobiaceae bacterium
GCGTTCGATCCGAGGAAGACTTTCAAATAAAGAAAAAATATGGTAGAAAGAGTGATAATTTCTACCTTTGGACCTTAATATGACGCTGAACATCAAAAGCGAATTTGTTCACAAGCTGGCGCGCCAGTTGGCCGACATGACGGGACAAAGCATGACGGCTGTCGTCGAGAGCGCGCTGCGAGAAAAGTTTCATCGTCTGTCCCTAGAGCGAGACATTGAGTTGCGACGGGCGCGCGTTCGCGCCATTGTCGAGCGCTCTGGTCCGACGCCACTTGGCCTGACGAGCGACCACTCCGATCTTTATGATGAAATCGGGCTTCCCAAATGATCGTAGACGCTTCTGCGATCCTGGCGATCCTGCTCGACGAGCCGGACGGAGTCCTGATGAGCGAGGCTTTGCTTGCCTCTCCGGATCGGCACGCGATGTCGCCGGTGAATTATCTGGAGGCGGCAGTCAGACTGGACTCCCGACAAGACACCGAAAAGGCCAAGGATCTTGATCCTCTTCTCGCCGAGCACGATGTCAGCTTGGCGTTCGCGACACCCGAACAAGCTTATCTGGCCCGGGAGGCCTACCAGAAGTTCGGCAAGGGCAATCATCCCGCCAAACTTAATCTCGGCGACTGCTTCGCCTACGCGCTGTCCAAGGCGCGCAACGAGCCATTGCTTTACAAGGGTGACGATTTTGGCAAGACCGACGTGAAGTCTGCAGTTTGAAAGCAATACGGGAGCTCGGCTTGGACATGCATCGTAGTCGCGTTACGACGCTATCATGATGAAAAAGATCGTTTTCGAACATTACCCGGCTTGGAAACTGCCAACAGACCTGCGTGGAAACATTCCACTGGATGCTTTCGTGACGGTTACGATCGAGGACGAGACGAAACATGATCTGATCAGCCCTGAGAAATTTCCGCCCCTCATGAACAAAGAGCGGCGGAAGGAATGAGGGAATTGGTTGTCCATAAACGATGGGATGCCTGCCTCTTCGCGGAGCTCTCCTCTTGACCACCCCCCTCCTCTCCGTCCGCGATCTGTCCGTCGCCTTTGCCCAGGGCGGCGCGACCACGCTAGCTGTCGACCGCATCTCCTTCGACATCGCCAAGGGCGAGACGGTGGCGCTGGTCGGCGAATCCGGCTCGGGCAAATCCGTCTCGGCGCTGTCGATCCTGAAACTCTTGTCCTATCCGGCGGCCAGCCATCCGTCGGGCCAGATCCTGTTCAACGGCAACGATCTGCTCGCCAAGGGCGAACAGGAATTGCGCAAGGTTCGCGGCAACAAGATCACCATGATCTTCCAGGAGCCGATGACTTCGCTCAACCCGCTGCACACGATCGAGCAGCAGGTGATCGAGGTGCTCTCGCTGCATCAGGGCATGGGCGAACGCCAGGCGCGCACGCGCACGCTCGAATTGTTGAACGAGGTCGGCATTCGCGAACCGGAAAAGCGCCTCGGCGCCTATCCGCACCAGCTGTCGGGCGGCCAGAGGCAGCGCGTCATGATCGCCATGGCGCTCGCCAACGAGCCGGAACTCTTGATCGCCGACGAGCCGACGACGGCGCTTGACGTCACGGTGCAGGCCCAGATCCTCGAACTGCTTGCCGGGCTGAAGCAGAAAAACGGCATGTCGATGCTGTTCATCACCCATGATCTCGGCATCGTGCGCAAGATCGCCGACCGGGTCTGCGTGATGACCGGCGGCAAGATCGTGGAAACCGGCCCGACCGCCGAAATCTTCGCCAACCCGAAGCATGACTACACACGCCACCTCCTCGCCGCCGAACCGAAGGGCAAGCCGCCCGCCTCCGATGCCTCGGCAAAAGCGGTGATGTCGGGCAAGGACATCAAAGTCTGGTTCCCGATCAAGCAGGGGTTTTTCCGCAAGACCGTCGATCACGTGAAGGCCGTCGACGGCATCGACGTCACGGTGCGGGCCGGTCAGACGCTTGGCGTCGTCGGCGAATCCGGCTCCGGCAAGACGACGCTGGGCCTCGCGCTCGCCCGCATGATCTCGTCGGACGGCCGCATCCATTTCAACGGCCGCGACATCGACGCTTTGTCGTTCAACGCCATGCGGCCCTTGCGGCGGGAGTTGCAGATCGTCTTCCAGGATCCCTTCGGCTCGCTCAGCCCGCGCATGTCCGTCTCCGAGATCATTGAGGAGGGGCTGACCATCCACGAACCGGCCCTGTCATCGGCGGAGCGCGACGCCAAGGTTGTCGACGTGCTCGGCGAAGTCGGGCTCGATCCGGAAACGCGATTTCGCTACCCGCACGAATTTTCCGGCGGCCAGCGCCAGCGCATCGCCATTGCGCGCGCCATGGTGCTGAAGCCGCGTTTCGTCATGCTCGACGAGCCGACCTCGGCGCTCGACATGAGCGTGCAGGCGCAGGTCGTCGATCTGCTGCGCGCCCTCCAGGCGAAGCACGATCTCGCCTATCTGTTCATCAGCCACGATCTGAAGGTCATCCGGGCGCTCGCCAACGAAGTCATCGTCATGCGCAACGGCAGAATCGTCGAGTTCGGGCCCTCGGAGCAGATTTTCGAACGTCCGCAATCCGACTACACCAAGGCCCTGATCGCGGCGGCGTTCAAGATCGAAAGCGCATCGGCCGAGATCGTCAGCCAGTAGCGTCTGAAGGTTCCCAGCATGGAAAAAGGCAAGATTCTCCTCGCCGTCACAGGCTTAAATCCGCAGCGCTGGAGAGAGCTATTCTCGGCCAGTCGCGAGGTGGTGCTGGAACCCGACGGGCCGGACGATCCATCGATCACCTATGCCGTGGTCTGGAAGCAGCGGCCAAGCCTTTTGTCGCAACTGCCCAATCTGCGCGCCATCTTTTCCATCGGGGCCGGCGTGGACCATATATTTGCCGACCCCGGGGTGCCCAAAATCCCGATCGTGCGTGTCGTCGACAAGAATTTGACGCAGCACATGACCGACTACGTTCTGTGGCGAGTCCTCGACCATCATCGTCAGGGGGCGCTTTATCGTAGCCAGCAGCGCAAGAAGATCTGGCATGAGCCTGCCCAGCGCCCGGCCAGCGACATTTCCGTCGGCATCATGGGTCTCGGCCAACTGGGCCGCGCCGCCGCGCGCGTGCTTCTGGGCGTCGGCTTCCGGGTCAATGGCTGGAGCCGCACGGAGCAGAGCATGGCCGGTGTCGCGACGTTCAGCGGCGACAAGGGGCTGATCCCGTTTCTCAACGCCACCGACATTCTCGTGGTGCTGCTGCCGCTGACGCCGCAAACCACAGGCATCGTCGATTACGGCCTGCTCGGCGAACTGCGGCGAGCCAACGGATTGGGCGGCGCGGTGCTGATCAATGCCGGACGCGGCAGGCTGCAAAAGGACGCCGACATTTTTCGCGCGCTGGAGGACGGCACGCTGAAGGAAGCCACCCTCGACGTGTTCGAGGTCGAGCCGCTGCCAAAAACCAGCCCGCTCTGGGCGCATCCGAAACTGTTCGTCACCCCGCATGCGGCGGCGACATCCGACCCGGCGCATCTGGTCGAGCCGATGCTCGCCCAGATGGCGGCTTTCGAGCGCGGGGAGGCCTTGCAGAATCTGGTGGATCGCGACGCGGGGTATTGAGTGCTGAACTTTCTTCCTTTTCCCCTTAAGGGAGAAGGAAGAGCGCGTCAGCGTGGATAACTTGCGAAGCCCGCTGACGCCGACTCTATCTCCCCCTTGGTGGGGGAGAATGGATTTTCACGGTCTTAGCCGAGCTTTTCGCGACGGCTAAGTCGTAGAAAATCCAAGAGAGGGGGTCGTTTGCGTGGATAAAACAATCCCCTCTCTGGCGATTTCTAACACTTAGCCTTCGCGAAAAGCGGCTAAGATGTTGAAATCGCTTTCTCTCCCGCAAGGGGGAGAGATAAAGCGCCGCGTTTTATACCCAAATCTTATCCACACCCGCACGCCCTCCCTTATTCTTCATCCCATCGCTTGCGCGGGAAACTCGGCGCGCACCGGGTATCGAGGGCAAGCGGCGGCGCCGGGTCGGTCGCGTTACGGTAACGCGGCTGGGTGATGAGCCCTAGGCCCGGGCCTCGACCGAGGGAGTGGCGGCGCAAATGCCGTCCCCGAGGTGAGGCAAGACGTCGAACGGGCGGCCCGCGGGTCGCATATAAACTAAAAAACGAGCGAGCCAGAGGCCGCCCGTTTTCCCGATCTCCTCACATGAGGAGCGTTCTTTGAATGGCCAGACCGGAAACGGGGCGTGGCAATGGAGAAGCGCGGCCTCTCCCTCCTCCATGAGGGGGTGAGCAGCCGGTTCGCGTAAGCGAATTCATCGTGCCGATGGCACGATGAAAGGCCTGCGAACGCCGGGACGCTGCGAAGCAGCGGGGACCCGGGCCAGCGCGACCGCCCTTCGCTATGGCTACGGGCGTTCGTCGTTCAAAAAGCCAAATCGTTGGCTTTTTGCCGGCCTGCGGCCGAACACTCCTCACCCCTCAAGGGAGAAGGAAACTAAACCCTTCGAAATCCCGTCGGGCCGCCGTAAAGATAACCGATGCGGTCGATCGCATCCCTCAAACCCTCGCGCGAGACGAGCATCGTGTGGCCGTTGGCGTGGATCATGGTCTTTTCGTCGGTCATGATCGCCACATGGCCTTTCCAGAAAACCAGATCGCCGCGCCGAAGCCCCGAAAAATCGCTCCCCGGCTCGACAGGAATGCCCAGCGTTTCGGCCTGCATGTCGCTATCGCGCAACACGTCGCGCCCCGTCAAGCGCATCGACAGTTGCACCAGGCCGGAACAGTCGATGCCGAACCCCGTGGCCCCGCCCCACAGATAGGGCGCGCCCAAAAACATTTCGGCGACGGCGACATAATCGCCTGCGCGCTCGCCGACGGGCCGCGCATGGCCGGCGACGATCGCCTGACCCGAGGCGAGCACCGCATAACGCGTGCCGCGCGTTTCGACGAAGTCTGTCACCTGAACGGCCGAGCCCATCGACAGTTCGCCCGCTCGGGGAAATTTCAGGTCCGGCCCCGGATAGAGGAAGCTGCGCGGCACGGCGACGATGTGGGTGTGCTCACCGTCGCGCGGGCCCAGCGCCGCCGCCTGGATATAGCCGACATAGCCGTCGCGCGCGCCTTGCACCCAGGCCCAGCCATCCGCCTCGTCGAAAACGAGCACGTCGTCGCCGTAGAGGAACTGCGTGTTCATGCCGGAATCGAATCCCGGCTCCTTGCGCAGATCGGCGACCGGCACGGCTATCCGTGCGGGGCGGCCGGGCGCGAAACGTTTGGCCGCCACCTCGCCTTTCAGCCTCGCATCGGCGAGGTCGGCGCGGAACGCGTGAATGCGTCTGTCGCGTGTGGTCAAATCGGCAACTCCAGTCCCCGTGCGATGATAGCATCGCCGAAGCGCTCGACATAGAGCGCGCCTTTCACGGTGCGCCTGATCAGCACGTTGCGCCTGTCGGCTTCGTCGCGATGGCGCGAAACGAACAGCAGTGCGCCCATCGTGTCCAGCGCCCGCGTGATCACCGGCTTGGTGACGTTCAGCCTGGCTGCGAGCCCGCGAACCGTATGCGGCGGCGGGTCGAGATAGATGGTGAGCAGGATCGCCGTCTGGCGCATGGTCAGATCCGCCGCGTCTTCACGCACCTCGTGCAACGCCACCTGTTGCCAGAGCCGCAAAGCCTGAGTCGGACGCATGACAATCGACATGCCGGCAGCATGACGGCAAATCGTTTCGCTTCCGTTTCTTTCAAGGAAACCGTTGTGAAATGACCCGTTCAAGCGCGCGGATCCCCTGCGCCTCGCCGCCTGCCGGGCCGTGCGGCCGGTCGGCGGGGTTCCAGGCAAAAATATCGAAATGCGCGTAAGCTGACGTCCGTTCGACAAAGCGCTTCAGGAAAAGCGCCGCAATGATCGAGCCGGCAAATCCGTCCGTCGTTACATTGCTCATGTTGGCGATTTTGGACGAAAGCTTCTTGTCGTAGGGCTTCCAGAGCGGCATGCGCCACAGCGGATCCTCGACCGCGAGTGCCGCGCCGGCGAGTTCGGCGGCCAAGCCATCGTTGTCGGTGTAGAAGGGTGGCAAATCCGGCCCGAGCGCCACGCGCGCGGCGCCTGTCAGCGTCGCCATGTCGATCAGAAGCTGCGGCTCCTCGTCGTCGGCGAGCGTCAGGGCATCGGCCAGCACCAAGCGGCCCTCGGCGTCGGTGTTGCCGATCTCGACGGTCGACCCCTTGCGGCTTTGAAGCACATCGCCCGGCCGGAAGGCGTTGCCGGAAATCGAGTTCTCCACGGCGGGGATCAGCACGCGCAGCCGCACCTTCAGGCTGGATCCCATGATCATCGACGCCAGGCCGAGCACGTTGGCCGCTCCACCCATGTCCTTTTTCATCAGGAGCATGCCGCTCGACGGTTTGATGTCGAGACCGCCGGTGTCGAAGCAGACGCCTTTGCCGACCAGCGTCACCTTCGGCGCGTTCGTATCGCCCCAGATCATGTCGATCAGCCGCGGCGCTTCGGCCGATGCGCGACCGACCGCATGGATCATCGGAAAGTTCTGCGCGAGCAGGTCATCGCCGCGGACGACTTCGACCTTTGCCTGGTGTTTCTTGGCGAGCGTGCGCACGGCGTTTTCAAGCGCATCCGGTCCCATGTCGTTTGTCGGCGTGTTGACCAGGTCGCGCACGAGGAACACGCCTTCGGAGACACGGCGAACATGATCGGCATCGACACCGGCCGGGATCTCGAAGCGCAATTCCGGTCCAGGTTTCTTGCCGTAGCGCGTGAAAACATAGCCGCCGAGCATCAGTCCCAGCGCGCACAATGTCGGGTTGGTCAATTCCCCTGCAATGTACCAGTCGCCTTTCGGCAAGGATCTGGCGAGAGCGCCGGCGCCGAGCGAGCCTGCGCCGCCACCGCCTGTGCCGAACAGCGCGCCGACGACTGAACCGTCGTTTCCGGGTATGATCAGGGTATTGCCCGCCTTCCCCGAAAATCCGTTGGCTTTCGCCCAGGCGAGCGTTTTCTCATCGAGCCCCGCGTCGGCCATTCCATCCTTGGAAACAAGGTGGACAGGTTGGGCTTCGCCCGGCTTCTTCTCGATCAGTTCGACGGGCATCGACGAATGCTTTCCTTGAGTTCGGACAACTGGCGCGCGAGGCTCTTAACCATCCGTTAGGGTTAACAGAATATTTCTTAGCAATGGAAAAGCGGCGCGACAGCGGCCGTTCAACGATTGGGGACCCGGCGCAGATGTTGACCAGCGGCTCGAAGAACGCAACGGGAAAACACCTTCTTGGGGCAACGCTGGCGCTGGCGCTGGCGGCAGGCGTGGCCGGGTGCGGCACATCAAAAATGACGACGGGGTCAGTATCGCGCGGCAACGGCAAGTCGGTGGATGCCATGTCATCGGGCGAACTCACGAACGCCGCCGCCACGCTCGGCAGTTCCTATGCGAGCGACCCGAACGACAAGGCGACCGCCATGCGCTATTCGACCGTGCTGCAGATGAGCGGCCAGACCGACCAGTCGCTCGCCGTCATGCGCAAGCTTGCCATCTCCCTGCCCAAGGACCGCGAGGTGCTTGCCGCCTACGGCAAGGCGTTGGCCGGAGCGGGCGAACTGGAGCCGGCGCTGGACGCGGTGCGCCGGGCGCAGACGCCGGAATATCCGGACTGGAAACTTCTGTCGGCGGAAGGCGCGATCCTCGATCAGCTCGGACAGTCCGGCGAGGCGCGCAACCTCTACCGTCGAGCGCTCGACATGAGGCCGAACGACCCGACTATCCTGTCCAATCTCGGCATGTCCTATCTGCTCGAAGGCGACCTGAAAACAGCCGAAACCCATATGCGCTCGGCGGCCGGCCAATCCGGGGCAGACAGTCGCGTGCGCCAGAATTTGGCGCTGGTCGTCGGACTTCAGGGCAGGTTCGAGGAAGCCGAAAAAATCGCCCGGCAGGAATTGTCGCCCGAACAGGCGCAGGCCAACGTGACCTACCTGCGCGGCATGCTAGCCCAGCAGAACGCCTGGAGCCAGCTTAAGAGCGACGACGAAAAGCCGGCGACGAACTAGACTCCTCGAAGCTTTTCACAAAACAAGACCCGCGCGAAAGCTTGGCGCGGGTCTTGTTTTGTGAAAACGCCGGCAATTTCAGCGGAGACGATCAGTTGCTGGCCGCGGGCCGGCCTGCGTCGCCGAAAAGTCCACGCTCGCTGATCTGTATACCGGCAGGGCCAAGGATGATCGCAAACAGCACCGGCAGGAAAAACAGGATCATCGGCACAGTCAGCTTGGGCGGCAATGCGGCCGCCTTCTTTTCCGCCTCGTTCATCCGCATGTCGCGGCTTTCGCCGGCAAGCACGCGCAAGGCGTGAGCCACCGGCGTGCCGTAGCGCTCGGCCTGAACCAGCGCCTGGGCCACCGACTTCACGGATTCGAGGCCGGTGCGGCTCGCCAGATTGTCATATGCCTGCTTACGCTCCTGAAGATAAGAAAGCTCGGCGTTGGTGAGGACAAATTCCTCGGCGAGTTCGACCGACTGGCTGCCGATCTCGTCCGCTACCTTGCGAAAGGCCGCTTCGACCGACATGCCCGATTCGACGCAGATCAGCATCAGATCGAGCGCGTCGGGCCAGGCCATCTGGATCGACTGCTTACGCTTCGAGGCGCGGTTGTTGACGTAGAGTATCGGCGCGTAGAAGCCGGCATAGGCGAGCCCCACGCAGACCAGAAGCTTGACCATAGGCGGCTGTTCGGGCAGGCCGCCGAGCAGGAAGAGATAGGCCGCCGCCAGGAAAAAGCCGACGAAGGGAAGCACCAGGCGGAAGAACAGGAATTTGGTCAGCGGATTCTGGCCGCGAAAGCCGGCAACCTTCAGCTTGTTCAGGGTGCCCTCGTCGACCAGCGCGCGCCGGAGATCGAGCCGGTCGACAATGGCGCGCATGCCGAGCGACTGTTCCTCGCGCAAGCCCTTGCGGCGGCGGTCGGCCTCGATCGCGAGACGCGCGCGCTGCTTGGCGCGCAACTCGTCGCGCTCCAGCGCCACCGACTTCATGCGTGCTTTGAGCGTATTGCCGCTCAGCCCCGGCATGAGCGTGAAGAAGGTGGCGAAGACCGCGATCCCGACAAACAGCGCGATGAGAAATGCCGGGTCGGTGAGGGATCTGACGACTTGATCGGTCATGCCGGCTACACCTTGAAGTTCATCATCTTGCGCATCACGAAAATGCCGATCGACATCCAGATGCCCGCCACGCCGAGGATCAGATTGCCCTTGCTCGTGACGAAGAGCGGCATGATGTAGTTCGGGCTCGAGAGATAGACGAGAAACGCCACGATGAAGGGCAAGGCGCCGATGATAGCCGCCGACGCCTTGGCTTCCATGGACAGCGCCTGAACCTTCGCCTTCATCTTCTTGCGGTCGCGAAGAACGCGCGACAGATTGCCGAGAGCCTCGGAAAGATTGCCGCCCGCCTGGCTCTGGATCTGGATCACGATGCCGAAGAAGCCCGCTTCCGGGCAGGGCATGGTTTCCGGCATGCGCAATGTGGCGTCGGGAACCGACATGCCGATCTGCTGGGCTTCCACGATGCGGCGGAACTCGCCCCTGACCGGTTCAGGAGATTCGTTGGCGATCAGCCGGATACTGTCATTGAGCGGCAGTCCCGACTTTACCGCCCGCACGATGATGTCGAGGGCATTGGGAAACTCGTTGAGGAAAGCCTTGACGCGACGGCCGCGCCGAAACGAGACGAACCAGCGCGGCAGCCCCAAGGTTCCGGCGATCAAGGCGCCGGGCAGAACGAGCGTCGGCGCTCCGAGAACAAATGCGCCGAGGGTCAGCGCGATGCCGCAAATGACGGAATAGATGTAGAAGCGTTGCAACGACACGTTCAATCCGGCCTGCCGAAGCTGCACCTTGAGCGGCGGCTTCTTGATGTTTCGGTCCTTGGATTTCTGCTTGGCGTCGAGGTCGTTCAAAGAGTCCTGAACGGATTTCCGGCGCTTGGCAGCCTCCGCCACGCGGTCCCGGGACGCCTTGACCACAGTGCGGTCAGTTTCGGCCTTCTTGATGGTTTCGAGACGTTTGCCGACATTCCTCTCGTCGGCGATGGTGTTGAACAAAAATGCGTAGGCAACGCCGCCGGCGCTGAAGCCGGCGAGCGCGATGAAGGCCAGCACCGTTGGGTCAAGTCCAAACATTACGACCGGCGTCCCATCTCAATCGGCCCGCTTTTCCATATCTTCGAGCGCTTTGGCGAGACGCTGCTCTTCGCCGTAATAACGGGCGCGATCCCAGAAATGCGGCCGGCCGATGCCGGTGGAGACATGCTCGCCGAGCAGCCTGCCGTTCGCATCCTCGCCCTTGATGTTATAGAGGATGAGGTCCTGGGTTATGATGACGTCGCCTTCCATGCCGATCACCTCGGTAATGTGGGTGATGCGGCGCGAACCGTCGCGCAGGCGGGCAGCCTGAATGATGACGTCAACCGAGCCTACGACGATCTCGCGAACCGTTTTTTGAGGCAAAGTGTAGCCGCCCATTGCGATCATCGATTCGATACGGTTCAGGCATTCGCGCGGGCTGTTGGAGTGGATGGTGCCCATCGAGCCGTCATGGCCGGTGTTCATTGCCTGCAACAGATCGAACACCTCCGGCCCGCGGACTTCGCCGACGATGATGCGTTCGGGGCGCATGCGCAGGCAGTTCTTGACCAGGTCGCGCATCGTGACCTCGCCTTCGCCCTCGAGGTTGGGCGGGCGCGTTTCCAGCCGCACCACATGCGGCTGCTGCAGCTGAAGTTCCGCGGAATCCTCGCAGGTGATGACGCGTTCTTCGCGGTCGATGTAGTTGGTCAGGCAGTTGAGAAGCGTCGTCTTGCCAGAACCGGTGCCCCCGGAAATGACGATGTTGCAGCGGACCCGGCCGATGATCTTCAGGACTTCGGCGCCTTCCGGTGAAATCGCGCCGAACTTGACCAGTTGGTCGAGCGTCAGCTTGTCCTTCTTGAATTTGCGGATGGTGAGAGTGGCGCCGTCGAGGGATAGCGGCGGCGCGATCACGTTAACGCGCGAACCGTCCGGCAGGCGGGCGTCGCAGATGGGGCTCGATTCGTCGACGCGGCGGCCGACCTGGCTGACGATGCGCTGGCAGATGTTGAGCAACTGCTGGTTGTCGCGGAAGCGGATGCCGGTCTGCTCGACCTTGCCGTTGACTTCGATATAGACGTTCCTGGAGCCGTTGACCATGATGTCGGCGATATCGTCGCGGGCAAGCAGCGGCTCGAGCGGCCCGTAGCCCAGAACGTCGTTACAGATATCCTCGAGCAGTTCTTCCTGCTCGGAGATCGACATTGCGAAATTCTTGATCGCGATGATGTCGTTGACGATATCGCGGATTTCCTCGCGCGCGCTGTCGGAGTCGAGCTTGGCGAGTTGCGACAGGTCGATCGTATCGATCAGCGCCGAGAAGACCTGGCTCTTGGTGTCGTAGTAGGATTCGCTGCGCTCGCGCTGAACCTTGCGAGGCTCGCTGACCATCGGCGGAGCCTCGACCGCCCGGCGCACTGGCGCGGCCGGGACCGCCGGCGCGACTGGCGAGCGAATATCGGGCGCTGGCGTCGTCATCGTCGCGGAACCTGCGGCCGGGGCCGCGGGCGGGCGGAATTCGGGCGTCGCCCGGCTTCCGTCGTCATTGCCTCTTTTGCCAAACATGATCGACTACCAATTCCGCTGCCGGACAATCACTTCTTTTTCATCTTCAATCTGCCAAGCAGGGTTCCGAAGCCAGGCTTCTTCTTCTGCTTGATCTCGGCCCGGCCGGTGAGCACATGGGCGATCTCGTTGATCATGTGGGAGACCGCATGGGCGGCGTCCATCTCGCCAAGCATGCGGCCATTGTTCGACGCATTGCCGAACAGAAGCGGATCGAACGGGATGACGGCCATCGGCGTGATGCCGAGCGGCTCGGCGAAGTCCGACGGGGTGATTTCCGGACGCTTGGCGATGCCGGCCTGATTGATGATGAGCTTGGGCGCCGGATCGTTGGGCCTGAGCCGCTTCATCATGTCGACGATGTTTTTGGCGTTGCGCAGGTTTGCAAGGTCCGGGGTCGCCGTGATGACGATGTCGTCGGCTTTCATGAGCGTCGTCTTTGTCCAGCCGTTCCAGACGTGCGGGACGTCCAGAACCAGAAGTGGGGCGCTGCGCTGGGCCGTATCAATGATCTGCGAAAACGCGTCCGGGTCGAAATCATAGACCCGCTCGAGCGTCGAGGGCGCGGCCAGCAGGGAGAGATGCTCCGAGCACTGAGCCAAGAGCCGGTCGAGATAGACCTCGTCGATGCGCTCCGGCGAGAACACCGCTTCGGCGATGCCTTGCGCCGGATCCTGGTCGAAATTGATGTTTGCGGTGCCGAAGGCCAGATCGAGATCGGCCACCACGACCTCGGACTTGAACAGGGTCGACATCGACCAGGCAATGTTGTGCGCGATCGTCGAGGAACCGACGCCGCCCTTGGCGCCGATGAAGGCGATCGAGCGGCCGATCGGTTCGGAATCCGGATCGACGAAGATGGTCGAGATGACGCTGACGACATCGGCCATGGAGATCGGCGCAACGACATATTCGGAGATGCCGGAGCGGATGAGTTCGCGATAGAGGCCGACATCGTTGTAGTGGCCGATCACGATAACCTTGGTGGTTGGGTCGCAATACTCGGCGAGTTGACGCAATGAGTCGATCAATTCGCGCGGCTCGAGGCGCGATTCCAGAAGGATCAGATTGGGGGTCGGCGCGGTCTGGTAGAATTCGACCGCCGTGGCCAATCCGCCCATGTGAACCTTCAGATGCGCCTTCGTCATGCGACGGTCCTGGCCGGCGCGCTCGATGGGCTGCGCGACGCCGTCGGTCTCGCAGAAAGCCTGTATGGAAATGCGCGGCACCGGCCGCAGCGCATGCATCGCCGCGATTTCCTGCCGGCTGTCGTCGTCGTTGCCGAGACGACTGTCCAAAGCCAGATTGTTCATGTCAGATCACCCCAAGCTCAGGCCGGATCAATAGTCGATCGTGTCGTTGAACAGTGACTCGTCGGCCTGGTAGTCGCCGATGATCACGTTGCGGTTGGCCGCATCGATTTCCGTCTGCTTGCGGGGCCCGAGCAGGTCGGCCGGATTGGCGATCTGCGCGGCGATGTTGTTCTGATAGGAGCAGCCGAAATTGGCGTAGTGCTTGTTCTCGCTTGTTTCGAGAAGGTCCGCCGGCCAGCGGCCACATTTGCCGGTCTGGGCGCGCATGGCGGTGAAGGAAACCCGCACCGGCGCCGCCGTTTCGACGGACGATGCCTGGTAGGCCATGAGCATGATGCGGCTTTGCGGCACGCCATTCTTGGTGGCAACGGCGGCGAAGTCGTGCGCCGCTTCCGACGCGGCGACATCGTTGGCCGCGCCGGTGGGCGCCATGATCTTCAGCACCGGCGCGGCGCTGCGGTCGTAGTTTGCAAGGAAACCTTCCAGCGAGGCCCGCTGCGGCCGGGTCATGCCGCGGTCGCTGGCCCCTACCGGCAGGTCCAGCACTTCTTCCTTCTCGGCGATCACGATCGG
>JBGTLX010000315.1:0-4946 GCA_041743855.1 Rhizobiaceae bacterium
GACGCTGACAGGTATCTACGGCCGCGAAATGTTCGAGACCTGGTACAAGATGATCGCGCTGGTGCAGGGGCCGCTCGATGTCAGCGGGCTGATCACGCACCGCATCGGCGTCGACGACTACATTTCGGGTTTCGAGGCGATGAAGAGCGGCAATTCTGGCAAGGTGGTCATGGATTGGTGATTGGGCGACAGTCGAGCGACCGGCTGGTCCTGGTCGGAACGAAGGGCGGTCCGGCGATCCGCCCCGGCGGACCGATGCCGACATCGTCGCTGCTCCAACTGGGCGGCAGCACCGCCGTGGTGGATTGCGGACTTGGCGTGACGCGCGGGCTGACGGCCGCCGGTGTCGACCTGAAGACTATCGAACTGATTTTCATCACGCATCTGCATTCCGACCATGTGCTGGAACTGGGCGCTCTTCTCCATACCGCCTGGACGGCTGGCCTGAAGACGCCGGCAAAAGTGTTCGGGCCGGCGGGGACAAAAAATTACTGGTCCCGCTTCGTCGAGGCGATGGAATTCGACATCGAAACGCGCATCGCCGACGAGGGCCGTCCGGACCTGCGCGGCCTGACTGTCGTCACGGAATTCGCCGAAGGGGTCGTGCTGGATGAGAACGGCCTGCGGGTCAGCGCGCTGCGCGTCGATCATCCGCCGGTGACCGACTGCTTTGCGCTTCGCTTCGAGCAAGGCGGCCGGAGCGTCGTGTTTTCCGCCGACACCGCCTATTTCCCACCGCTGGCCGAATTCGCGGCGGGCGTCGATATTCTCGTCCACGAAGCGATGCTTGCAGAGGGCGTGGACCGGCTTGTCGAGCGCACCGGCAACGGCGCTCGGCTGAGGCAGCATCTGATGGCAAGCCACACTCTGGCCGGGGACGCCGGCCGCATCGCGGCCGCCGCCCGGGTCAAGCGTCTGGTGCTCAACCACCTCGTGCCGGCCGACGATCCGCTGGTGACGGAAGGCCACTGGATCGAAGCCGTGCGGAAAAGCTGGCCTGGTCACTTGACGATCGGGCGCGATGGCCTTGTTGTGGCGCTGGAGCACCAGCCCGAACGGCAATAGCCGATTCCGGGATCAGCTTCGGAAGGCGAAAGCCGAACGGGAGGATGCATGAAGCTGGCGACACTGAAAAACGGTTCGCGGGACGGGAAACTCGTGGTCGTCTCCCGCGATCTGACGCGCTTTACCGACGCATCGTTCCTCGCCCCGACTTTGCAGGCGGCGCTCGACGATTGGCGGCGCATCTCCCCTCATCTGGCGACGCTCGCCGAATCGCTGGAAACCGGCTCGGTGCCGTCGTCACGCTTTCACGAGAACGATGCGCAATCGCCGCTGCCGCGCGCCTACCAGCACAGCCGGGGCGTGGATGCGTTCACCGGCCCCCGGGATCCCATACTGTTGGGCAGCACGGAGGTGGCTATGAGGGTCGAAGCCTCCGTCGCGCTGATAACCGGCGATCTGCCGATGGGTGCGGACGCCAGGGATGCCGCGGGTGCGATGTTGCTGGTCGCGCTGGCCGGCACCATAAGAAGCTCAGCGACCACGCAAGGCCAGCGGGCCGGCGGCGTGGCGTCCCTTTCGCCGGTCGCGGTCACCCCGGACGAACTCGGCAAGGAGTGGGACACGCAAGGAATGGCGTTGCCGCTCCTCGTTGGGGTCGCCGGCAAGCCCGCTGTGCCGCAGGCACAGGCGGAGAATGCCAAAGGCTTTGCAGAACTCGTCGCGGAGGTGGCGAAGACGAGGCCGCTGACGGCAGGCGCGATCATTGATGCCGGCGCGGGGGACCCCGATGGCTCCATGGTGCTGAATGCAGGCGACACTGTGCGCATCGAGATGAAGGACAGTTACGGCCAGTCGATCTTCGGCGCGATCGAGCAGACGGCGCAGCATCCGCAGACTTAGAGCGATCGAACGCCATGGACCTGCTGACCCACAATCGCCGGATGGCGCGCAACAATCTCTGGTCGAACGACCGGATCTATCGCGCCGTCCTGTCGCTTCCGCCGGGTGAATTCGAGGCAGCGCGAACCAGTTTCTTCCCGTCGCTGAAGGCGACGCTGAACCACATTCTTTCCATCGATCTGTTCTATTTGGGCATGATGGAAGAGGGAGGGATCGGCCTCGCGATTTTCGACAGCCTTTCTGAAATCGGCGATCCGGCGGAACTGGCCGCGGCTCAGGCCGACTTCGACCGGCGTCTGGTCGCCTTTTGCGACGGTCTGGCGGAGAACGATCTCGATCGGCGTGTCACGACGGATCGCGGCGAAGCCGGCAAAATCCTCGAGCGCATCGGCGATCTGCTGGCGCATCTTTTCGTGCACGACATCCATCATCGCGGGCAGGTTCACGCGATGCTGTCCGGAAGTTCCGTAAAACCTCCGCAACTGGACGAATTCTTCCTCGACTACGATCTGCGGTTTCGGCGGCAGGAGGTCGAGCGGCTAAGGCTCGACCATCAGGCGAGCGCTACATCGTAACGGGAAAATTGCGGGTCGGCGGTCAGGATCGTCAGGCCTTCGATCTTGGCCTGGGCGATGAGCAGGCGATCGAACGGATCGCGGTGATGGTGGGGAAGACGCTCAATATGCAGAGCGTGATGTTCGTTGACCGGTAGAAGGGGGATGCCGCGTACCCTGATGGTTTCCAGCAGGTCGCCTTTCACCTTCAGTTTGCCCGTCGAGCGTTTGATTGCGATCTCCAGGATCGACACGACGCTGACGACGAGACCTTCATTACGACCCAGGATTTCTCTGTGGTGCGCGGACAGCCTCGCATCGTCGTTGATCGCCCAAAGCAGTATATGGGTGTCGATCAGAAGTCTTGGCCGCGTCACTTGATGTACTCGTCCCACTCGGGTCCGAGTTCGTCAAAATCATCCGAAATCCAGATTTGACCCTTCATCGCCCCGATGAGGCTTTTTCGTTCGGCCTTCGGCTTTTGAGCGGCGGCTATGGTGGCGACCGGCTTGCCGTGCCGGGTTACCGTGATCTCCTCGCCGGCTTCGGCGAGCTTCAGAAGCTCGGACAGTTTTGCTTTGGCTTCGGCGACGGAGACATTCATAAGATCGCTCCTTATAACCATAATTTAGGTCATAATTTATCGACACGCAAGGCAACGCATTTTGTCGCCGGTCCGCCGAACCGGAATCCAATGAAAACAGCTGCCTGGAGCGGCTTCCTGAATCAGTGCAGGAGACCGGCCTAGCGCTTCGCCTGTTTCGCGGCCATGAACAGGTTGGCCGAACGCGCGCCGGAGCGGCAATAGGCGAAGACGGGACCATCGAGTTCGTCCAGTGCGCCGGCCATCGCCGCTGCGTCGACGTCGGTGATCGGCTGGCCGCTGACGATCGGGATGTGGCGGAACGCCAGCCCGGCGGCTTCGGCCGCCTGCCTGATCTCGCCGACCGAAGGCTGGTCGGGCTGTTCGCCGTCGGGCCGGTTGCAGATAACACTCTTGAAGCCCGCTGCCTGAATGGCGCCCATGTCGCCGGGTGAAATCTGGCCTGCGACCGCGTAGTCGTCGTTGATCTGGCGGTATTCCATGGCGTCCTCGCATTTCCTGATGGCGCGGCGTCGGCACGCCGCCTCGATTGAACCGGTCGGTCCCTTTTGTCACTCCAACCTGCCGACGGCAACCGTCGTTCCGATCGCACCCCGGATGTTTGCCGGAACGGCAATTGCGTCTTGTCAGTTCCCGCTGCCGGTTGGTAAAGACCGGTCCTCTTCACGCAATTGCCATTTGAAGGAACCGACGCCATGTCCATCCGCCGTATCGATGCCGGGCCGCGCATGAGCGGCGTGGTCATCCACAACGACACCGCCTATCTGGCCGGCCAGGTCGGCACGCAGGGCGACAGCGTCGCCGCACAGACTAAGGAAGTTCTGGCCAAGATCGACGCGCTGCTGGCGAAGGCCGGATCGGACAGATCCAAAATCCTGCAGGCGATCATCTGGCTGGACGACATGGCGAACTTTGCCGAGATGAACACGGTGTGGGACGCCTGGGTCGACAAGGCCAACACGCCCGCCCGCGCCACCGGCGAGGCGAAGCTCGCCGCGCCCGGCTACAAGGTCGAGATCATTGTCACTGCCGCCGTGGATTGAGGGGCTGCCGCCGGCCGGCCAGCGATTTGCCTACCGACGGCCGTTTACGCCACCTTGGGATCGAGGCTGCCGGATTTGTATCGCTTCGCCATCTCCGCAAGCGATAGCGGCTTGATCTTCTCGGCATTGCCCGCCGTGCCGAACTCCTCGAAGCGTTCCGCGCAGAGTTTGCGCATCGCCGCCATGGCCGGCGTCAGATATTTGCGCGGATCGAATTCCGACGGGTTTTCCGCCAGCACTTTGCGAATCGCGCCGGTCAGCGCCATGCGGTTATCGGTGTCGATGTTGATCTTGCGCACGCCGTGCTTGATGCCGCGCTGAATTTCGGAAACCGGGACGCCCCATGTCGGCTTCATCTGGCCGCCATGCTTGTTGATGATCTCCTGCAACTCTTCGGGAACCGATGACGAGCCGTGCATGACCAGATGGGTGTCTGGCAGCTTGCGGTGGATTTCCTCGATGACGTTCATGGCCAGCACGTCGCCGTCCGGCTTGCGCGAGAATTTGTAGGCGCCGTGGCTGGTGCCCATGGCGACTGCGAGCGCATCGACCCTGGTATGGCGCACAAATTCGGCCGCCTGGTCCGGGTCGGTCAGCAACTGGTCGTGGCTGATCGCGCCTTCCACGCCGTGACCGTCTTCCTGCTCGCCGCCGCCGCTTTCGAGCGATCCCAGCACGCCAAGCTCGCCTTCGACCGAGACGCCGCCCCAATGCGCCATGTCGACGACGCGGCGCGTGATGCCGGAATTGTAGTCGTAGTCGGCGGGCGACTTGCCATCCTCTTTCAGCGAACCGTCCATCATCACCGAGGTGAAACCATACTGGATCGCGGTCATGCAG
>JBGTLX010000316.1:0-3499 GCA_041743855.1 Rhizobiaceae bacterium
GGATTTCTGCCCCGATGCTTCCCTGAAGCCGCTGTCAGCTGACATCAACGCGCTGAAGAAAACAATCAAGAATTTCATCGCGAGCGGTCATACAGGCGGCCATATGGGCATCCAGTGGAGTTGGTACATGCTGTCGCCGAAGTGGAAGGCCGTGCTGCCGAAGGCCGCGCAACCACAGGACCACGACGTCAAGAAGGTCGCCAAATATGCGATCCTGATGACCGACGGCGAATTCAATACGGCCTTCGCTGGCGTTCCCAAGGGCGGTAACACCAAAAACCAGGCTTCGCTGTCGCGCAGCCACGCCGAAAAACTCTGTGCGGCCATGCGCGACGACGGCATCGAAATTTTCACGGTGGGGTTCATGCTGAAGTCCGGCAAGGCCGTGCTGGAAAATTGCGCCAGCGAGGACACCGGCTCGATAAAGCACTATTACGACACCGATACGGGCAGCGAACTCAACCAGGCGTTTCTTGAGATCGCGCGCAACATAGAGCGTCTGGCGATTACCAAGTAGTGTTCATCGGATGGCATGCCAAAAAATGGAAAAGGCCGCCGCTTCATGACGAAGCCGGCGGCCTTCCGTGTTTCCGTCCGTGGCGCGGCCATGGCTGTAGTCCGAAACTACCAGCCGCGCATTTCGCGCCTTAACGGGAAGTCTGCTTCCCGAAAGTGCAATCCGCTGAGGCCACGTTACGGGTAACGAAATCACTCGACATCGGATCACCTCCTTTCGATTTGTTGAACACGGGAGGGAATGTGGGATGTTCGACTTCGGTTCGCAAGCGGTTTTTTTTGAGCGGTGCTCGGCAAGCGGACGAGTGGCGTCCATGGTGTCGGCGCCGCAGCGAAATGGGCCGCGCGCGCCGATGCCTGGCTACCATCCTGTTCAGATGGCGGGGTCGGATTCCGGGGGCGAGACCGCAGGCTCCATCGTTTCTCTCATCTGGTCGATCTTGCCGTACACCTCGCCGACACCCAGAACGGTTTTTGCCCAACCGATAACTTCGGCGTCGATTTCCTTGTTGGTAGCCGAGAGAAGCGCCGCTTCCAGCGCGGCTTCATCCGTCCCGACGGCTTCCGCGACTGCTCTCGCGGCGGCGTCCACCGCAGCCTGGTCGGCTAAGGCAAGATTTTCGGCTGCCTGGATGGCCGCATCGAGCGCATCAATCTCGGCCTGTACCGTGGCCGCATTTCTAAGCCCGGTAAGAGTTTCTACAGCAGACCCGACAGCGTTCGGGTCGAAGGCCGTAATCCCGGCAACCGCCATGTCAAATGCAGTCTTCGCCTCGACTGCCTTGGCGGCAGCATCAGCGGCGGCGGCGGTCGCCAGTTCGAACTCAGCCGAATTGACCACGAACTCGCGTATTGCGGCCATATGGGGGCTTTTGGAATTCAAATAGGCGCTGATGTTGCGGTTGAGCGAGTTCAACCGCCCAAGTTTGGCGTGGAGGTTCTTTGCCTTGGCCTGCTTCGCTCCGGGGACAGCCATTGAATTCGGAAGAGAGGCGATTTGAGTCTTTTTCTGCGCTTTCGCAGGCGATGCGGTCTTTGTCGTTTTCGTGGTCTTCTGCTGGCGGGCAGCCGCCTTCAATCCCTTGGCCGACAGCCCCGCGCCGCTCTTTTCGACTTTTGACGAGCTCTTGGCGGTGCCAGAGGATTTACCGGCCGACGAGGAACTGCTTGCTCCCTTGCCGTTTCCGCTATTGCCACCTTTCCCGCCGCTATTTCCGTTTCCTCCGCCGTTCCCGTTCCCGTTGCCATTCCCGCCCTTTGCGTGCGCCGCCACGGACTCTGGCCCGGTCTTCCCGATCTGCACGGGAAGCAGGCTGATCGACAGGCCGGAAATTGCGGCAATGAGCAACGTTCTTGTGCTGGGCATCTGGAATCTTTCCTTCTAGGTGAGTCCGCCTGAGTGTCAGTCGAATCAGCGATATCTTCCGAACATTGCGATAGCGTTGTTCGGATAGTTCAAATGCGTAATATCGCGATCAGCGATTTCGCTTCGGTACTTTATCGCGCTCCACGCGTTGCAAGGACGCCGACAAGAATCAGCGCTTTCCGAATGCATCGAAACAACTAAAAATAGAGACGTGCTTTGGTGGCAGGGCTACTTCTTGTTCTGCCGGTTCGCTACCAGATCGTCGACGACCGCCGGGTCGGCCAGCGTCGAGATGTCGCCGAGCGCGCCGAAATCGTCCTCGGCTATTTTGCGCAGAATACGCCGCATGATCTTGCCGGAGCGCGTCTTCGGCAGGCCGGGCGCGAATTGCAGTTTGTCGGGCGAGGCGATGGCGCCGATCTCCTTGCGCACATGGGCGATCAGTTCCTTGCGCAGTTCGTCCGAGCCGGTCTCGCCGGCCATCAGCGTGACATAGCAATAGATGCCCTGGCCCTTGATGTCGTGCGGATAGCCGACGACTGCGGCTTCCGACACCTTGTCGTGGGATACCAGCGCGGATTCCACTTCCGCCGTGCCCATGCGGTGACCCGACACGTTGAGGACGTCGTCGACACGGCCGGTGATCCAGTAATAGCCGTCCTCGTCGCGGCGGCAGCCGTCGCCGGTGAAATATTTGCCCTTGTAGGTGGAGAAATAGGTCTGGATGAAGCGTTCGTGGTCGCCATAGACGGTGCGCATCATGCCCGGCCACGACTCGGCTATGCACAGATTGCCGTCGGCCGCGCCCTCCAGCACCTTGCCGTCGTTGTCGACGAGCTGCGGCTGCACCCCGAAGAACGGCCGCGTGGCGGAGCCCGCCTTCAACTCGGTCGCGCCCGGCAGCGGCGTGATCATGATGCCGCCGGTCTCGGTCTGCCACCAGGTGTCGACGATCGGCGCCTTGCCGTTGCCGACCACGTTGAAATACCACTCCCAGGCTTCCGGATTGATCGGCTCGCCGACCGAACCCAGCACGCGCAGCGATTTTCGCGAGGTTTTGGTGACGTGGCTGTCACCCGCGCCCATCAGCGCGCGCAAGGCCGTCGGCGCGGTGTAGAAGATGTTGACCTTGTGCTTGTCTATGACGTCCCAGAAGCGCGACTGCGAGGGATAGTTGGGCACGCCCTCGAACATCAGCGTCGTCGCGCCGTTAGCCAGAGGCCCGTAGACGATGTAGCTGTGGCCAGTGACCCAGCCGACATCGGCAGTGCACCAGTAGATGTCGCCGTCGTGGTAGTCGAAGACATATTGGTGGGTCATCGAGGCGTGGACGAGATAGCCGCCGGTGGTGTGCAACACGCCCTTGGGCTTGCCCGTGGAACCGGACGTGTAGAGGATGAAGAGCGGGTCCTCGGCCTTCATTTTCTCAGGCTTGCAGTCGGGTTTCACACTTGCCACTTCGTCGTGATGCCAAAGGTCGCGGCCGTTCGCCCAGCCGGTCTTGCCGCCGGTTCGGCGCACGACAAGCACGTTCTTGACCATGACGCCCTGACGCGCGGCGATGTCGATCGCCTTGTCGGTGTTTTCCTTGAGGGGAATCGTCTTGCCGCCGCGCAG
>JBGTLX010000317.1:0-3838 GCA_041743855.1 Rhizobiaceae bacterium
GGCGGCCAGGCGCGCGTGCCGGGCGCGGCTGGCCTGTGGCGCGATCTCACCGACAACGTCAACCAGTTGGCGGCCAATCTGACCACCCAGGTGCGCGCCATCGCCGAGGTCTCGACCGCCGTTACCAAGGGCGATTTGACCCGATCGATCGCGGTCGAGGCGTCGGGCGAAGTGGCCGCGCTCAAGGACAACATCAACGAGATGATCCGCAATCTGAAGGATCAGACGCTAAAGAACGCCGAGCAGGATTGGCTGAAGACCAACCTGGCGCGTTTCTCGCGCATGCTTCAGGGCGAGCGTGACCTGACGACCGTTTCACGCCTGATCATGTCGGAATTGGCTCCGCTGGTGAACGCTCAGTATGGCGTGTTTTACGTGACCAACCGCGACGACAGCGAAGGCCATCTCGAACTGGCGGCGAGCTATGGCGCCGAGAGCGCCGAGACCATCAAGCAACGGGTCGGTCTGCGCGAGGGTCTGGTGGGCCAAAGCGCCGCCGACAAGACCGCCATCCTGCTCAACAATGTTCCGGCGGATTTCCTGCGAATTTCCTCGGGTCTGGGTGAAGCAAAGCCGGCTAATGTCATCATTCTGCCGGCCCTGTTCGAGGAAGAGGTCAAGGCGGTCATCGAACTCGCCTCGTTCAGCGAATTCCGCGACACCCATCAGTCGTTCCTCAACCAACTGATGGAATCCGTCGGGATCGTGCTGAATACGATAGCCGCCACGATGCGCACCGAAGGGCTGCTGAAGCAGTCGCAATTGCTCACCGCCGAGCTACAGGCGCGCCAGGCCGAACTGACCAAGAAGCAGGAGGAACTGCACGCCACCAACGAAGAGCTGCAGGAAAAGGCCCAGCTTCTCGAAAACGAGAAGCGTCAGGTCGAGACAAAGAATCGTGAAATCGAGATGGCCCGGCGCGCGCTGGAAGAAAAGGCCGAGCAACTGGCGCTCACCTCGAAATACAAGTCGGAATTCCTCGCCAATATGAGTCACGAATTGCGCACGCCGCTCAATTCGCTGCTCATCCTGTCCAAGCTTCTGTCGGGCAACCAGCAGGGCAATTTGAACGAGAAGCAGGTCGAGTTCGCCCGCACGATCAACTCCGCCGGCACGGACCTCTTAAGTCTGATCAATGACATTCTCGATCTGTCCAAGATCGAATCAGGAACGGTGTCGATCGATATCGGCGACGTGCCGCTGGCGCATCTCCGCCAGAATATGGATCGCACTTTCCGCCAGCTGGCCGCAGACAAGGGCCTCGGCTTCACGATCAATGTGGACGAGAACCTGCCCGAAACGGTCCGCACGGACGAAAAACGGCTGCAGCAGATCGTGCTCAACCTTTTGTCCAATGCCTTCAAGTTCACGTCGAAAGGCAGCGTCGATCTCGAGTTCAAGGTTGCCATGGCCCGCGGTCTCGGCAATGGCGTCAGCAAGCTGATAGGCGACGGCTTGGCGATCACCGTCACCGATACGGGAATCGGCATACCGAAAGACAAGCAGAAGTTGATCTTCGAGGCGTTTCAACAGGCCGACGGCACCACCAGCCGCAAATATGGCGGCACTGGACTGGGCCTGTCCATCAGCCGTGAAATCGCCCGCCTGCTCGGCGGCGAGTTGCGGGTCGAAAGCACGCTCGGCAAGGGATCCGCCTTCACGCTGGTCATTCCGTTCGACGGACCCGAAATTGCCGTCAGCCCGCTTCAGCAGTTGACTTTGTCCGCGCCTGACACGCATATCCCGGCGATCCTCGACAGCGAACCTACAGCACCCTACATCGATGACCGGGACCACATCGCTCCGGGCGATCGTGTCGTGCTTATCGTCGAGGACGATGAAACGTTCGGCGAGATTTTGCTCGGGCTTGCCCGGTCGGCCGGGCTCAAGGCTGTTCTGTCCACCGCTGGCGCGGGCACGTTGGCCTTGGCCCGCAGGCTGATGCCTGACGCCATCACGCTCGATATGGGCCTTTCCGATATCGATGGGTGGGTGCTGTTCGACCTGTTGCGCCACGACCCGAAAACGCGCGGCGTCCCGATCTATGTCATTTCCGGAGCAGGGGAAGCGGAATCGCTGGTCGGCCAAGGCGCAGCTGGCGTTTCTACGAAGCCGGTTATGCCGGAAGAGCTTACACGCATTTTCGATGGCATTCGCGGTCGCAAGATGCGCCTGCAACGCAGGGTTCTGGTCGCCGACATCGATCCCGACCGGCGTCTGGCGCTGGTCGACGAAATAAGGGACGGCTTGACATCGGTCACCGCCGTGGGCCACGTCGGCAGCGACGAGGGCGCGTTGTCCTTGTCGGCCTACGACGTCATCGTGCTTGGCGTCGGGCGTTCCGCAAAGGAAAACGCTCGAATCATGAGCGATGCGGCGCCCCATCTCGGACCACTGATGTCGAAGGTTCTGATTTTTGCTCCGGCGGCCGATTCGATGGAGCAGGCGTTTGCTGAAAATCCAGTCTTCGCCGCGGCGCCGAGCGCCCAGAATTTCGCCCAGCTCGCTCCTCTGGTTTCCGATGCTTTGCCCAAGACCGGCAGCGACATCGACACGTCCGAGAAGCTGCACACGGCCGATCTCGCTGGCGCAAAAGTGCTGATCGTCGACGACGACATTCGCAACATCTATTCGTTGACCAGTGTGCTTGAGACCTACAATATCCAGGTTCTTCATGCCGAGCGGGGGCGCGAAGGCATAGCGATGCTGGAGCAGGCGCCTGACACCGACGTCGCGCTGATCGATATCATGATGCCCGAGATGGATGGCTACGAGACTATGCGGGAAATCCGAAAAAACCCCGCGATCGCGAAAATCCCGCTGATTTCCGTGACCGCCAAGGCCATGAAGGGAGACCGCCAGAAATGTCTCGATGCGGGTGCGTCCGATTATATCGCCAAGCCGGTGGATTTGGACCTGCTGCTTGCGCTGCTTCGGGTGTGGGTGATGCGCTCGCGCTCCAGGCCGGTCGCCGTGGAGAAGGACAAAGCCCGCGCCGCGTTGAACTAGGCACGGGAAGCCGGCCATGGGAAGAAGTGTATTGAAAATTGTCAAACGCAGGAGCACGCCGGCCGCGCTGGAAGCGTCGCGCGGCCAATCCGCCCGGGTGCTGGTCGTCGATGACGACGAACGAAACCTTCAGGCCATCAGCGTCGTTCTGGAGGAAGTCGGAGAAATCGTCTGCGCGCGTTCGGGTGAGGAAGCCCTGCGCTGTCTTCTCAAGGATGAGTTCGCCGTAATTTTGCTCGACGTGTTGATGCCCGGCATAGACGGCTACGAAACCGCGCAGATCATTCGTCAGCGCGAGCAAACGAAGCGGACCCCTATCATTTTCCTGACCGCGATCAACAAGGAAGATGCGCATATGTTGCGCGGCTATGACGCCGGCGCCGTCGATTTCGTATTCAAGCCTGTCGATCCGTTCATGATCAAATCGAAAGTGGCGGTTTTCGTCGAGCTTTTCGTAAAAACGCGGGAAATCCAGCAGAAGGCTGCCTTCGAGCAGCAGCTCATGGAGGAGAATCTTCGCGAGAAATCCGAGCGGCTTGCTATCGAGCAGGCCCTGCGCAAATCCGAGGAACGTCAGGAAGCGATCCTGCGTTCGCTTCCAATCTGTTTCCACTCGCGCGCCGCCACGCCGCCCTACGGCGATAATTTCGTCAGCGTGGGGGTGAAGGGGCTTACCGGATTTGTGCCCGAGCGACTGACGAACGACCCTGAATTCGGTCTCAGCCGGGTCCATCCCGAGGACTTGCCGCGGCTCATGGAAACGCTGCATGGCGCCCGTGAAGCGGGGTCCTACACATGCGAGTTTCGCTGGCTTTGCGCCGACGGCACA
>JBGTLX010000318.1:0-4530 GCA_041743855.1 Rhizobiaceae bacterium
CCGATGCGCCTTGCCGGCCTGCGCGGACTGGCCGCGATCCCGCGCCGGGTGCGAACCACGGACAGTCGACACGACTATCCGATCGCGCCCAACAGGCCGCGAAGGAACTTCACGGCAGCTGTGCCAAACCAGGTCTGGCTCACCGATCTGACTTACATCCGAACGGGTGAAGACTGGTTGTTCCTGGCCGCACTGATCGACATGCATACCCGCAAGCTCGTCGGCTGGAGCATGCGCGAGACGCTGCCTGGCCTCGATAGCCCTCGAAGCCCTCGACACGGCCATCAAGCGCCAGCGCCCCGCACCCGGTCTCATCCAGCATTCGGACCGCGGGATCCAATATGCAGCGGATGACTGTCGCCAGGCCCTTGCCGCCGCAGAAATAACGCCACCGCGTCTTCGCAACAAGAGACGAGGCGCGGCGGGATCGCTTCGCCTACATCGAGGGCTTCTACAATTCACGCCGCCTGCATTCCGCGATAGGATACCGTTCACCGGGGCTGTGCGACCGGAGGTAAGGCTTCCTGGTCAAAATACAGACTGATCCTGCCCTGTTTTAGTGGACGGGTGAGGCCGCCACTCGCTCCATGTCGGCGGCGTTGAATCTTCAATCTAAATCGCCTGTTGGTTGTGGCCGGGCAAGTCCTGCTGATCACCGATTTACCCTCTCCCTTCGAGTCCTCAAGCGTCCGTGCTATTTAGCAGCCATGATCGACAACTTCCTCACCCGCGTGAAGTCGGAACTACCGGACTAGACTGTCGTAGTCGGCGACGCGCCGTATGAGTATGTGGTGGTGCCGCGAGCACGGAAGCGCACCGACGGATGATCAGGAAGCGCCTGTAGGCCTCGAACCGAGGATTGGTGGGCGTGCTTACCGATCAATAATTCACCCTCTTGTCGGAAAGAGAGCAGAGCGTCAGGAAGCATGTGAGTTCTAGCTTTAGGGTGTTCTGTGGGTAATCTGTTTCTCGTCCTGTTGGCCCTTCCCGTCGCCATGGCGGGCGTGATCTATCCGTTCCGGCCGTTCCGCACGCGCGGCAGGGCGCTCGCGACCATCTTCGGCTGCGTTAACTATATGGTGATCTTCACGGCGGATGGCCCACCGCCCGATATGGCCCGCGAGATCGAAGCCAGGCCCAGAGGCCGGATCGTTAACTTTGAGGCGTTGGCCACCGAAGCACAGCCGGGCTTGGCAGCGGGACTTGGAGCAGCGAGGGACACTGCCGAGGTGATCGTTCCCGAAGCTTCGGCTCAGGAGCCGGCAACTGCGTCAACATAAGTCGCTGCTGCGACGCCATTGCCGTCGATCCAGGACTTCGACGTTGTGCGAAGATCCGTCGAACGGCGCGACCGGGTCAACGCGAAAAATCTGGTGGACAGGCTGCGGAGAAAAGGCGTGGACGTCATCCCGCTTCGTGACGAGCTGGAGGAGCCGCTTCTTGCTTTGGTCAAGCCGATCCCGGCCGCGGACCATTAGGCAAATCTTGACAGCTATGAGCTGCTGGCAGCTCTCGATCCAGAGGATGTCTCCTACCGCGCCAAAGGCGACTAGTATCTGGCCCAGGCGGAACGACTTCGGAAGTCGGTGGTCGAGAAGCTCACGAGGAAGGAAGACAAGATTGAAGGAGTGACCTGGTTCCAGCACCCGAACCAGCCGCGCTACCTCAACAGTCGTTCTACGGTCTATATCTACATCGGCCAAAGAGGCTCGAACGTAAGGCCTTTTTGAGGATGAAGGTTCAGTACACCAACGACAGCTGGCTCTTCGTCGAAGGTGTCTTGGCATGGTATGGCGCAAGCAAGATCCAGCTGGTTGATGATCTCCCCCGCAGGGACAACCACCGAGATCTGGGAATGGACTGATATCGCCTCAGATGATCGCCAGGTTGAGATACTTCGCGACCTGGCTAGCGCGGACGAGTCTATCCTGCGCTTTGCGGGCATGGAGTATCGCCAGGGCGTGACGTTATCATCTGGCGATAAACAAGCAATCCGCGAAGTCCTGCTCGCTTACGAGGTCATGCTGGAGGATTCGGAGTGAAACGGCTAATCCAGGCGCGAACCCGCCCCTGACTATCTTGCAACCAACCAACCGGCCGGAGCATCGATCGGCTAATGCGCTGCGCCGTGTCGCCTGATGCGCTGTGAAGATGCAGCTGCAGAGGCTTGTCACCCTCACGAAGTGTCCCGGTAAACTCGACCAGATCGCCCACGGATAGGCCTGGGGGTACGCACAGATCCGCGACCACGACACTCACGCGACCGGTCCTCGCGTCTACTAGGAGATACACGGCGGCGCATCCTCGCTTGACTGCGATGACGCTGCCGCTGATCGAAGCGCGCGCCACCTTCACGCCACCTTCCCCTGAAATTACTCCACAAAGTCGCCTCGTGTGTTGGCCGAAGCCTGAACGTCGCGATCGTCGATTCTGAGCTGCCCGATCAGCCAATCCTCATATACGCGACCGGTCAGAACCTCTTTGCGGGTGCCCTGGAGAAAAGTCGGACTCCGGAGCGGACGTCGCACACTTTGCGACCGACGCGGGCCGTCTAGGATCGACTGCCAAGGATCTCATTAAGCCACTCGCCGAGCGCGGGCGCTCATCGGCTTGTTCTTCGAGTACTTGCACCAAGCCTCATATTGACGTCGGATCAGAGCGACAGACGTTTTGAAGCCGGTCTGATCGACGACAAGCATGCGGGTTGCGAAATCTGCAACAGGATCCGCCCCCTCGTTCAAGGTCCGCTTCGCCCCCACCACTTCGCTCGGAAGGACGGCGATCAGCTTCTGTCCGCTGGTGCGAAACGCTTGGTACTTCCCACAGCACTCGATGGTCCAGGCGAGGATCCCGGGCCTTTCGGCTGCGATCTCCGCCTGCATGAGACCACCGCCAGGCTTTGTCACGTTGACAGCGGCGCACGCGAAGCGTGGCTAGATCGGCCTCTACGCGGCGACGACCTCGCGCCATCCGGCGAATGACCGAGACCGGAGTTCGCGTAGGGTGCAACGGGTGATCAAGTGGCGCTGGACGTTGAAGTGGTTGTAGACGGCGGCATGGGTGGCAAGGGACCGTTGGGCCGAGCCCGGTGATCGAGTCCACGCCGCTGCCGTTCCCTGTGGCGCGTCGGCTGGTGCGAGACTTCCGCGCTGTTGTTCGACGGACCGCCGGTTACATGGCGATCAGTCAGGCCGGGATCGCGTACAGCCGCACCGTAGGACCGAAGCCAATCGGTGACGATGGCCTCCGGCAGGTATCCCTGCTGTTTCATCAGCCGGCGCATGAGCTTGAGGGCCGCCTTCCGGTCCCGCCTTGGCTGCACGATGATGTCGAGAACTTCGCCCTCGTCGTCGTCGACGGCACGCCAGAGATAGTAGATCTTGCCGCCGATCCGGATGAAGACCTCGTCCAGATGCCAGCGTTCCGAAGGCCGGGCCGGCGCTGCCGAATCCGTGCCGCATAGACACGGCCGAACTTAAACGCCCACCGGCGTACCGTCTCGTAGGAGGCGTCAATGCCGCGCTCCGCGAGCAGGTCCTCGACATCGCGATAGCTCAAGGCGAACCGGAAATAGAGCCAGACTGCGTGTTGGATAATCGCCGGCGGGAAGCGGTGACGGGCGTATGAAAGGCTGCTCATCACGCCACCTACCCTGCGATGGTCCTGAAGACCACCGGTTAACGTGACAGTGCCCAAACCGATTGGTTAGTTCCCATCGCAGGATCGCGCCCCAACCTCGACCGACTTGCCTCGATCTGGCGTTTGCCTCGCTGGCAGACCCGAACCGGCGCGCCATCCTGGAGCAGCTTTCTCGTGAGCGCGAAGTCTCCGTCGGCAACCTTGCCGCGCTTCCCGGTGTCGCTTCCAGCGATTATCAAGCATATCGAGGTGTTGTGCGACGTTGGCGAAATCGTCAACGCCCTTGGCCGTCGGAAGCGCTCTTCGGCAAATTAATTAGGTCCCCAAGCACTGTGTTGGTAAAAAGCTAGTGGTCCCAACAGGTTATTCTACTCGCAGAGCCCGCGTTAAACGTGTTTTTTGACAGTCGCATTGCAGAAGGACAACCATGGACCTTTTTGCGAAACGTGTGTTCGGCTCAAAGGTTTATTTGTAAAACGCGGTTTGGTGCGGTTTCAATTTTCGGCCTAAGTACTATATAGAGAAGGAAGCTGCTCGCATACATGCTTGGACACCCTGCCGAGGGCGCCGCCGAAAAGAACCGACTTTAGGAGTGAAACGCTATGCTTGATGATCTGCACAAGCCCGCTTTGGAGATCGTCGCCCGTGCCCACATCGACGCCGACGGTTATGCCAGGATGTATGCAGCCTCGGTCGCCGACCCCGACGCCTTCTGGGGTGAGCACGGGAAGCGTCTCGACTGGATGCAGGCCTATACCCGGGTCAAGCACACCTCGTTCGATTACCACAACGTCTCGATCAAGTGGTTCGAGGATGGCAAGCTCAACGTCTCGGCTAACTGCGTCGACCGCCATCTCGCCACCCGAGGCGATCAGACCGCGATCATCTGGG
>JBGTLX010000319.1:0-5783 GCA_041743855.1 Rhizobiaceae bacterium
TGGGATATCGGCGTCAAGCGCGGCAACATCCAGGTGCTGGGGGCGGCCAGCTACGCAGCGCCGCTGCTATCGACGCTGGTGCTGATCGCGGCGGACTTCGCCGAGCCCAGCCCGCGTATCTTCGCAGCATGCCTGCTGATCACCGGCGGCGCGGTGCTGGCGGCCAAGTCGCTCTGCTGTTCGGCAAGGGCGAGAAGGCGACGGGCGCCGCGTCGGCTTGAAGCGCAAGTGGCTTGGCTTGATGGATAAATTCGCAACCGGTCCTGCCGATGATCGGCGGGACCGTGGCGATCAGGGCCGACGAGACGACCACGGCAAAGGACACCGCCGCAAACAATCGCCTGCGGCGTTCGATCCGCAGACGGATCGCCGGCCTCGAGCAGAACACCGAGACGAACAGGCTGAACATCAGCATCATCGTCAGCACGGATGCGCCGGCTGCCGCCAGCGGCGGAGCCTGGATACCGGTTTCAGGCATGGATCGGGCGACGAAGAAAAGCGCTGTGGTCGGATTGAAGAAGGCGGTGAGAAAACCGCAAACCAGCAGCGAGGAGTTGTCGTCGAAAATTTCGCTGCCCGACGGCGTCTCGCAGATGTGCAACTGGAAGAGCCGGTAGGCCATGAGCGTGACCAGCATGCAGATCAGAATGCGCACCGCCGGCAGGTGCTCGATCTGCACCAGGCTGCCCATTCCGGCCAGAATGGCCAAGCACAGGCAAGCCGCGCCGCTGGCTATGCCGAGCGACAGCGGCAGCGTCGCCCTCAATCCCTGCAGGGCCGAACAACTGGCGATGGCGAACATGTTCTGGCCCGGAATAATCAGGGTGAGAAAATAGGCTGCCAGAAATCCGCCGATTGATAGCGCTGCCGGTTCCATGGGACGATTCCCGCCACGTGTGTGAGCCCGTGCGGCGTCGAGACGCACGGCAATGGCACAAAGCTAGCGGTGGGAAGGGACCGGCAAATCACCAGGACTGGTGAAGGGGCAAGAAAAAGATTTGCTGCGTTGTGATGCGCGCGAGAAGTCAGGAAACGTCCTTGCGCTTGCGGATTTCGGCGAAAACATTGGCGTCCGACGCCGTCTCCATGCCGAGATTGCGGCGGATGGCCGGATCGTGCCAGCGCAGGAACGGGTTGGTCGCCAGCTCCTCGCCGATGGTGGTGGGCAGCGTCGGCTTGCCGTCGGCCCTGAGCTTTTCGATTTTTGCAGCGCGCTCGCGCAGCGCCGAGTTGGTCGGATCGATCGACAGCGCGAAGCGGGCGTTGGTCAGCGTATATTCATGGCCGCAATGAATTGCGGTCGCGGCAGGCAGGGCGGCGAGTTTTTTCAGCGATTCGAACATGACTGCGGCCGGGCGTTCGAACAGCCGCCCGCAGCCGAGCGCAAACAGAGTGTCGCCGGTGAAAGCCAGGCTTTCTTCCGGCAGATAATAGCAGACATGGCCTGCGGTGTGGCCCGGCGTCTCGATGACATGGACCGCGCGCCCGGCGAAATCGAAGCGCGATCCGTCCTCGACCGTCTCGTCGATGCCGGGGATTTTCGCCGCCTCGGATTCGGGTCCGATAATCCGCAGCCCGAATCGCTCCTTCAGCGCGAGGTTCGCCTCGACATGATCGCCGTGATGATGGGTCGTGAAGATAACCGTCGGCGTCCAGCCGGTGCGCTTCATGGCCGCCAGGATCGGCGCTTCCTCCGGCGCGTCGATGAGCGCCGTCTGGCCGCTTGCTTTGTCGTGCAGGAGAACGCCAAAATTATCGCTTCGGCACATGAACTGATCGATCTGCAAGGCCATTTGTATTCTCTTCCGGCAGGAGCGTGGCTGTGACTTGCGAGCAAGATAGGGAGCCGGCCGGCTCCTGTCATCAACTCCCGCGCCTGTTCCATTCGGATAAGCGAACAGCTAGTTTCCAGCCCATGAATTCGGACATCGTCGATCTGCGCGCCTTCTACGCCTCGCTGCTGGGACGGCTGGCCGAGCGCTCGATCGCCATGGCGATCACCTCCGTCTGGGCAAGCCTGCCGCGTGAAAGGCTGGTGGGCCTCGGCTACGCGCTGCCATGGCTCGAACGCTTCGGCGCCGACGCCGAGCGTGTGTTCGCCTTCATGCCCGGCACGCAAGGCGCGGTCAGGTGGCCAACGACCGGACCATCGGCGACCGTGCTGGTCTTCGACGAGGAATTGCCGCTGGGCGACTCCTCGATCGACCGCATGCTGCTCGTCCACGCGCTGGAGCATGCCGAAAGCCCGCGCGAGACGCTGAAGGAGATATGGCGCGTGCTTTCGCCCGCCGGCCGAATCGTCATCGTGGTCCCCAACCGGCGCGGCATGTGGGCGCGTTTCGAACACACGCCGTTCGGCACCGGCCGGCCGTTTTCGCGCGGACAATTGAACGAATTGCTGCGCGAAACCAATTTCACGCCGGCGGCCTGGTCCGAGGCGCTCTTGTTCCCGCCGAGCAAACGGCGCTGGATGATGCGCTTTCACAACGCCCTGGAACGGACAGGCCGACGTCTATGGCCGATCTTTTCGGGCGTCATCGTCGTCGAGGCGCAAAAGCGGCTCTACCAAGGCCTGCCAGTAGCGCAGCGCGCGTCGCGGCGCGTGTTCATGCCGGTCCTGTCGCCGCAAGGTGCGCGCACGGCGCGTGAGACCAGCGTCGAAGCTTGAGCGGCCGGCATGTTCCGGCGGTTCCGCCACAAAATTGCCGCTACGGTTCTGTCAAAAGGCTGATGTTGAGACACACATCGCGCTTGCGGTAATTATTTCTCAAGGTTAACGGGACTACGGTCGGCAAAGGCCAACAGACCGGTTTGCGGGAAGTGTCCGCAACGACCGGCGACATGAAACGATATTGGGACCGATGATCGCCAGTTTCTTACGCGCAGGATTGCTGACGGCCGGGCTCGCTTTGGCGGGCTGCACGGCCGCGGAATTCGAAAAAGTCTCGGCCAAGGCCAATGTGCAGGTTTCGGAGAAGATGCTCGCCTCGATGAAGGCCAAGGGCATGAGCCGCACAGCCCCGGTCATGGCCCGCATCTTCAAGGAAGAGGGCAAGGTCGAGATCTGGAAGCAGAAGACGAACGGCCGCTTCGATCTGCTTGCATCCTACGACATCTGCAAATGGTCGGGAAAGCTCGGGCCGAAATTCACCGAGGGCGACCGGCAGGCCCCCGAAGGTTTTTACACCGTGCGTCCGTCCCAGATGAATCCGAATTCGAGCTACCATCTGGCTCTCAACATGGGCTATCCCAACGCCTATGACCGCGCTAACGGGCGCACCGGCTCGCATCTGATGATCCACGGCGCGTGTTCTTCGTCGGGCTGCTATTCCATGACCGACCCGCAAATCGAGGAGATCTACGCCTTCGGCATCGACGCCTTTCGCGGCGGCCAGACCGAGTTCCAGATCCAGGCGTTTCCCTTCCGCATGACGCCGGCCAACATGGCCCGTTATCGCAACGACCAGAATTACGAGTTCTGGAAGATGCTGAAGGAGGGCTACGACCATTTCGAGATCACCAAGGTTCCGCCTAAGGTCGATGTCTGCGAGAAGCGCTATGTCTTCAACCGCATCCCGGAAGGCGAGGGCGCGTTCAGCGCAACCGCCGCGTGCCCGGCCTTCACGCAGCCGCAGTCGCTGGTGTCGGCATACCAGTCCTACCAGTCGAGCTACGAGGCGGCGTTCACCAGTGCGGTCGGCGGCAACATCCCCGCGCCCAAGCCGACTATCGCCGGGATCAAGGAAGCCGGCATCGTCTCGGAATGGAGCAAAAAACGCTCACGCGGCGAACGGGTGCCGATGGAACCGCCGTCGCTGGAGAGTGACGGTACGGTGTCGGTGACAACGCGCATGGGCCGTATCGATTCGCCGGCCGGCCGCAAACTGGCGGCGATCGAGGCGGCGGAAGCCGCGAAGACGAAGGAAACGGCCGACAAGCTCGCCGCGATCGAACTGGCCAAGGCGGAAAAGGCGGCGCTCGTCGCGGCCAAAGCGGCGGCGGAAGCAGCAGCAGCTCCGGCCGAGCCGGTCGTGATGGAACCGCCGGTCGAGCAAAAATCCGGGGTTCTGAGCGGCGTCCGCAAGCGCCTCGGAAATCTCTTTGGCAGCTGAGCAGCCGGCCGGACGTTACGAGATCTACGATCTCAAGGGGCTTTGCTGCCCGTTGCCGGTCCTCATGGCGGCCAAGCGTTTGAGCGGAATGAAGCCGGGCGCGCGACTTTGGCTCGAGACGACCGATTCGCTGGCTAGCGTCGACATCCCGGTCTTTTGCGCCGAGCAGGGCCATCGCCTTATAGAGAGCGCGACAATGGCGGGCGGGCATAGGTTTCTGGTCGAGCGGGGCTTGCCGCCGGCGCTGTGACATCGCTTTAAAGCAGCCGCCGCGGAACCTTTCGGCCCCTCTCGCATTTCTCTTTCAGATGACAGGCATTCCCCTGCCCCAACCAGTCGTTTCCGACCCAAGCCGGCCGAAAGGTCGGCTTTTTCTTGTCGGGTTCAGCGATGTGGAGTTTCAGCCGCGACCAGCAATCGCCAGCGGGTTGTTTTCGACAGCGTGGCGGTCCGGCGTATCGATGGCGGGACGGTTGGTGAAGGCCGCAAACATCCGCCTCACATAATCTTCGGGCATGTCGAGCGTGATCAGCACGAGGCGTGTTCCGCGCGGGCCATCCGGCCATTTCGGCAGCCGCGCGGGCGGATGCAGCAGCGTCTGGACGCCGTGGATGACGAGCGGATGCGCCGGGTCTTCCGCCAGTTCGATGACGCCCTTCATGCGCAACAGCTTGTCGCCATGCGCCGAGCGCAAAAGGTCCAAAAACATCTCGATCGTCGAAAACGGCACCGGCGCGTCGTGGACCAGCGTGAAGGTTTTGACGCGGTCGTCGTGACGGTGGGCATGGTCATGGTCACGACGGCCGGAGAGATGATGCGCGGCATGCGCCGCCTCCTCGCCGAGCCAGCGGGCGACATCGGCGGATTTGGTCGCCGGATTATAGAGACCGCAATCGAACAGCGCCGCGAAACCCGTGTCGCGGCCGCTGATGTCGAGGACCTGGGCAGACGGATTGATCCGCCCCAGCCGCTCCCTCAGGTGGGACAGTTTTTCTCCGTCCGCCACAAGATCGGTCTTGGTTAAAACGATGCGGTCGGCGACCGCCACCTGCTTGACCGCCTCGACATGAGCGTCGAGCGTTGGCCCGCCATGGACGGCGTCGACCAGCGTGATCACCCCATCGAGCCGATAGGCCTGGACAAGCGCCGGATGGCCCATGATCGATCGCAGGACGGGGGCCGGATCGGCGAGGCCCGTCGTCTCGATGATCACCCGCCTCAGCCGCGCGATGCGGCCGGTCTGCAGCCGGTCGACCAGATCGGCCAGCGTGTCGACCAGTTCGCCGCGCACGGTGCAGCACAGGCATCCGTCGGACAGTTGGATGAGGCCGTCGGAGGATTGCTCGACCAGCAAATGGTCGATCGCCACATCGCCGAACTCGTTGATGATGACGGCGGTGTCGGCAAGCGCCGGGTCCTTGAGGAGCCGGTTCAGCAGCGTGGTTTTGCCCGCGCCGAGAAAACCTGTCAGCACCGAAACCGGTATCGGGAAATCAGGCATATGTTTCCTGCTGGAGCATGATCTTTTCCGAGAACCGGTCTCCACTTTTCGGGATCATGCTCTACGACTGGCCGTTGGCCACCGCCGCCGACGCGCCTTGAGGGATCGCCGGCTCCCATCCGGGCGGCAGCGGCACATCGGGCCGCCATACCGGAAGTGGCACGCGCGGC
>JBGTLX010000320.1:0-6459 GCA_041743855.1 Rhizobiaceae bacterium
TTCGACGGCGTTCCGGCGGAACCGGGGCGCACCGGCTCGGCTGCCGATTTGGCGCGGCTCTACGACCTGCCGGTGCTGCTCGTGCTCGACGTGTCCGGCCAGTCGCAGACCGCGGCGGCGGTGACCAAGGGATTTGCCATGTACGACCCGGCGGTGAAAATCGTCGGCGTCGTGCTCAATCGGCTGGGCAGCGAACGCCACCGCCGTCTGACGGCAGACGCGATCCAGGCGATCGGCGTGCCGGTGGTCGGCGCGATTATGCGCGACCCGACGCTGACTCTCCCCGAACGGCATCTCGGTCTCGTCCAAGCCAGCGAATATGTCGACCTGATGAGCCATCTCGACCGGCTCGCCGACATGGTCGAAAGCGCGCTCGACCTCGACGCGATTCTGGCGCTGACGGTTCCGCTGACGCCGAAGGGTGCGGATTTCTCCGACGCCCTGCCGCCGCCCGGCCAGCGCATCGCGCTCGCCGAGGACGCCGCCTTCACCTTCCTCTACCCGCATGTGGCGCTGACCTGGCGCGCGGCTGGCGCGGAAATTTTTTCCTTCTCGCCGCTGGCCGACGAGCCGCCGCCGGACGATTGCGATGTCTGCTGGCTGCCCGGCGGTTATCCCGAGCTTCACGCAGGAAGACTGGCGGCAGCCGAAAATTTTCGCGCCGGCATGCGAAGATTCGCCGAAACAAAGCCGATCCATGGCGAGTGCGGCGGCTACATGGCGCTCGGCCAAGGGCTGGAGGACGCCGACGGCATGCGTCATGAAATGCTCGGCCTCCTCGGCCATTCCACCAGCTTTGCAACCCGGAAAATGAACCTCGGCTACCGGCAGGCCAGATTGCTCGCCGATGGCCCATTGGGAAAAGCCGGAAGCCTTGTGCGCGGCCACGAGTTTCACTATGCGAGGCTCATCGATTCCGGTTCGGACGAGCCCTTCGCCGATCTGGCCGACGGCCAAAGCGCGCCGCTCGGCGCATCGGGGGGACGGCGCGGAAAAATTTCCGGCGCGTTCTTCCATGCGATCGCCAAGGCCGGCGCATGAACTTTCCCTCGCCCAAACAGATCGTCGACGACATCGCGCTGTGCTTCGTGTTCTTCACGCGGCTTCCGCTGCCACGCCTTGATTTCGGCGGTCGAACGCTTGGCGACGCCATTTGGGCCGCGACGCTGGCCGGGCTCGCCGTCGCCCTGATCGGCAGCCTAATCTATGCAATCGCCATCCTTTCGGGCCTTTCGGCGGGCATCGGCGCGGCTTTGACGCTGACCGCGACGATGCTCGCCACCGGATGCCTGCACGAGGACGGGCTTTCGGATGTCGCCGACGGTTTCGGCGGCGGCAAGACGCGCGAAAAAAAGCTGGAAATCATGCGCGACAGCCGCATCGGCGCATACGGCGCCTGCGCGCTCATCCTGTCGGCGCTGATCCGCTGGAGCGCGATTGCCGACATCGGCGGTCCGCTCATGGTGTTTTGCGGCCTCATTGCCGCCCATGCCGCGTCGCGCGCGGTTCTGCCGGCCTTCCTGTTTCTGCTGCCCCCGGCTCGTGTCGAAGGACTGGCGGCGGGCGCGGGCAAGGTCCCGGTGCGCGTTGCTTTGGTAGGGGCGCTGCTCGGAGTGGCTGGGCTTTTCGCGCTGGGACTGCCGGGAGCAATAGCAGCGATCGTCTGTCTCGGGGCCGTCTTCGCGGGTTTCCGGATGCTTTGCCTCAAACAAATCGGCGGCCAGACCGGCGATGCGCTCGGCGCGATGCAGCAGCTCGGCGAAATCACCGTGCTCGTGGTCGCCGCCGCCATCCTTTATTGACTCGATTTCAGAGGTTATCCTTTCATGCACTTCAAATCCTTCGACGAACTTCGCTCCGCCTGCCGCGATCTGCCCTCAGGCGACGATGCCGCGGCAGCAGCCGTCGCCCGCCGCCAGGACACGCTGACCAAGCCGCAGGGTAGCCTCGGCCGACTCGAAACAATCGTTGCCTGGCTGGCGCGATGGCAGGGCCGCGACATGCCGCGCCTCGACAAGGTTCAGGTGGTCGTCTTCTCCGGCTCGCATGGCGTCACCGCGCAGGGCGTCTCGGCTTTCCCGGCCGAAGTCACCCACCAGATGGTCGCCAATTTTTCCGCCGGAGGCGCAGCCATCAATCAACTGTCGCGCATCGCAGGCTCCGAGCTTTCGGTGATCCCACTCGAGGTCGAGCGACCGACCGGCGATTTCACGCAAACAGTGGCCATGGAGGAGGCGGAATTTTTGGCCGCCGCCGCGGCCGGCTACGATGCAGTCAGTAAGGATGCCGACCTGATCTGCTTCGGCGAGATGGGCATTGGCAACACCACCGTGGCGGCCGCCATATCGGCGGCTTTGTTCGGCGGCGAGACCGCGGCTTGGGTCGGGCGGGGTACCGGCGTCGACGATGCCGGCCTGCAACGCAAGATCTTGGCCATCGACAAGGGGCTGGCGCTGCACAAGCCGGCGCTCGGCGATCCGTTGAAGGTTGCGGCATCAGTGGGAGGGCGCGAACTCTCGGCGATTTTGGGCGCGACGCTGGCGGCCCGACATCACAGCGTCCCGGTGCTGCTCGACGGCTTCGTCTGTACGGCAGCCGTCGCGCCGCTGGCAAAGCTATCCCCGGCAGGCCTCGCTCACACCATCGCCGCGCACGTCTCGGCGGAAGCGGGTCATCGCAACCTGCTCAACGCTCTGGGTCTTGCTCCACTGTTCGATCTCGGCATGCGGCTAGGCGAAGGCTCCGGCGCCTGCCTTGCAGTCAACATTGTGCGCGCCGCCCTCGAATGCCATACCGGCATGGCGAGTTTTGCCGAGGCGGGCGTGTCGGAGAAGTAGCTACAAAAAATCCGCGCGGTGCGGCGTGAATGAATCGATGAGCCGCCCGCCTTCCAGCGCCTTGACGCCATGCACGAGGTTCGGCGGCACGATGTAGCCGCCGCCGGCCTCTAGCGTCTCGGTCACCCCGTCGATGGTGACCTCGAAGCGCCCTTCAGCAATGTAGCTGGCCTGCACATGCGGGTGCGAATGCATCCAGCCGACGCCGCCCTTCTCGAAGGCGAACTCGACCAGCATCAGTTCGTCGGTATGCAGAATGACGCGCCGCCGGTTGCCGTCCGGCGTATCGGCCCACACGCCCTCGCCGGCATGCGCGAACAGTTTCTGGGTCATCGAAAATCCTACCTCGCCAGCCAGCCGCCGTCGACCGGCACCGTCGCGCCATGCATGTAGTCCGACGCTTTTGCCAGCAGAAACACCGCCGCGTCGCCGATGTCTTCCGGCGCGCCCCAGCGGCCGGCTGGAATGCGGCCCAGAATCGAGGCGCTGCGGTCGGGGTCGGCGCGCAGCGCCTCGGTGTTGTTGGTCTCGATATAGCCGGGCGCGATAGCGTTGACGTTGATGCCCTTTTGCGCCCACTCGCAGGCGAGCAGCCTGGTGACGCCGAGCGCGCCATGCTTGGAAGCTGTGTACGACGCCACCCGGATGCCGCCCTGAAAGGAAAGCACCGAGGCGATGTTGACGATCTTGCCGCGCCGGCCCTCGCCGATCGCCCTGCGCGCGAAGGACTGGGCGAGGAAGAACAGCGTCTTCAGATTGACGTCCATCACGTCGTCCCAGTTGGCCTCCGTCAGATCGACTGCGTCGGCACGGCGGATGATGCCGGCATTGTTGACCAGCCCGTCGACCGGCCCGGAATTTTCCCACGCGGCATCGAACATCGCCTGCGCCGCCGAGTGATCGCCGAGATCGCAGCGGATTTCGTCGAAAACGCCGCCGGCCTCTGAGACTTTCGCCGCGGTCTCTTCCATCGACGAGCGCCCGACGCCGATCACCGCCCCGCCGGCCTTGGCGATCGAGACCGCGATGCCCTGCCCGATCCCGGTGTTCGCGCCGGTCACCATGATGCGCCTGCCGGCGAGGCTGAAGGCGGAAAGGTCGCTCATCGCAGCTCCTCCATCGAAACAGGATCGACATCCGTGTAGTCGACATTGTCGCCGGCCATGGCCCAGATGAAGGCATAGTTCGAGGTGCCCGCGCCCGAATGGATGGACCAGCCCGGCGACAGGATCGCCTCCTCGTTCTTGATGACCAGATGCCTTGTCTCGTCCGGCTCGCCCATGAAGTGGAACACGCGCGCCATCTCGGCGAGGTCGAAATAGAGATAGGCTTCGGAGCGGCGATCATGGATATGGCAGGGCATCGTGTTCCACACCGATCCCGGCGCGAGTTGCGTCATGCCGACGACAAGCTGGCAGGTTTTCGCGCCCTCGGGGTGGATGAACTGGAAGATCGAGCGTTCGTTCGAGGTTTCCTGACTGCCGAGGTCGAGGCGTTTGGCGTCGCCGATGCGAATGTGTTCGGTCGGATGATTTTCATGTGCCGGCGCGCTCAGCAAATAGAACTTCGCCGGGTTCGACACATCTGCCGAAGCGAACGAAACCGCCTCAACGCCCATACCGACATAGATCATGTCGCGGGCGGCGAGCGAGAAGGACTGCCCATCCACGTCCACCGTTCCCGGCCCGCCAATGTTGACTGCGACGAGTTCGCGCCGGTCGAGGAAATTCTTCGTGCCTGTGGGCTTGATCGCCTCGAGCGCCAACCTGTTCCCCGCCGGCATCGCGCCGCCGACGATCAGCCTGTCGTAATGCGTATATGTCAGGCTGATCCGCCCGGCCGAGAACAGGTCGCCGATATGGAAATTGTGCCGCAATTCATCGGTCCCCATACCGGCGTAGGCGGACGGATCGATCGCGAAACGCGAGGCGAAATCGGTATGGGTCATGCTGGTTCTTTCAATGCGAATGGGAGGTCGTCAGGACGAGGCGATCTTGCCGATACCCGACAAATATTCCGCCTGCTGGCCGGAGAGCCGCGAGCGATAGCGGTTCTGCGCCGCAATCAGATGCGCGCGCATGGCGCCGCGGGCTGCTGGCGGGTTGCCGTCGGAGATCGCGTTGAGGATAAGCAGATGCTCGCGCTGCAGGCCGGTTAGGTATTCGTTCGACAGCACCTCCACCGAGTACCAAGGCGAATTGCGGTCGCAGGGAATGGTGCGGTCGCCGAGCGCATCGAGAATTTCGACGTAGAACGGGTTGTTGGTGGCCGAAGCGATTTCCCGATGAAAGGCAAAATCCGCCTTGCCTGTCGGCTGTCCGAGCTTGAGCAACCGCTCGAATTCGAAGAACGCCTCCTGGATTTCGGCCTCCTGCGCGCTGTTGCGGCGCGCCGCCGCCAGCCCGGCGCTCTCGATCTCGATTCCCATGCGCACTTCCAGCACGTTGATCGCCTGGCTGATTTTCTTGATGTCCTGGCTGATCGAGCCGAAGGAGCGGGTGGGATGGTCGAGCACGAACACGCCCGCGCCTTGGCGCGATTCGACCAGACCGTCGGCGGCAAGGGTGGCGATCGCCTCGCGCACCACCGTGCGGCTGACCCCGAACGTCTCGGTCAGGCGGATTTCTGTCGGCAATTTGTGGCCGGGCGCGAACGCCCCGCCAAGCACCTGCTCGCGCAGCGCCGAAACGACATGCTCCGAAAGTTTTGGCCGTCTCTCATTGCGCATTTCGGCGGATGCGTCGCTTGCCATGACACACCCCTTTACTTGAAGACGCTGGGCAGCCACAGCGAGATCGCCGGGATGTAGGTGACGAGCCCGAGAACGACGAGGCCGGCCCCATAAAATGGCCAGATCGAGCGCATGGCTTCCCAGACCGATATCTTGCCGACGGCGCAGGCCACGAACTGCACGGCGCCGACCGGTGGGGTGTTCAATCCGATGCCGAGATTCAGGATCATGATGACGCCGAAATGCACCGGGTCGACGCCATAGGCCTGGGCAACCGGCAGGAAGATCGGCGTGATGATTATTATGGTGGGGCCCATGTCCATGAACGTGCCGAGAAAGAGCATCAGCACATTGAGCAGGAGGAGCACGATCAGCGGATTTTCCGAGACCGCGTTCATCGACGCCACGAGAGATGCCGGGACCCTGAGAAAAGCCATCAGCCAGGAGAACGCCGCCGCCATGCCGATGATGAGCAGCACCATGGCCGTGGTGCGCACCGCGCCTTGCGTGGCATGGACGAAACCCTCCCAGCTCATTTCCCGATAGACAAACAGCGTGATCAGCAACGCGTAGATGACGGCGATGCAGGAACTTTCGGTTGCGGTGAAAACGCCCGAGCGTACACCCCCGAAAATGATGGCGATCAGCAGCAGGCCGGGCACGGCGACAGCGGCGAGATGCGCAACCATCGCAAATCCGGGAAACCGCTCCGTCGGATAACCTCGGCTGCGCGCCACGAAATAGGCGGTGAGCATCAAGGCCAGAGCGAGCAGCAGCCCCGGAATGATGCCGGCGGTGAACAGGTCGGCGATGGAAATCTTGCCGCCCGCCGAGATCGAATAGATGATCATGTTGTGGGACGGCGGCAACAGCAGCGCGATCAGCGCCGCC
>JBGTLX010000321.1:0-1568 GCA_041743855.1 Rhizobiaceae bacterium
CAGATGAGTCCTTTGCGGCTATGACGAAGGCGCTCGAAAAGCTGACGGCTGCAGCGGCCGAGTAGCGCTCCGCTTGCATCCGCGCGCGTCACGAGCGGCAGCAATTGCGACGACTGTACGGCGTCCCGTGAGGGCGTCCACCTTGGCCCCGGGCTCACGGCGATGATGCCTATAATTGACTTCAACGACGACACAAAGACTATGACGACAGGTGGCATGACGGCGGCGAAATAGCACGGACGGGCCTGCCATGCGTTGCCTCCCGATTGCGCCTGGGGCAAATGCCACTTCTGGCTGGACGCAACGCTCAGCGTTACGGCTGGCAAGGGGGCGCGTTGCGGTCGAGTTGAGGCGGTCACCTGGATGGCCGCTTTCCCAACTCCGCCGCCCGGAAGCGGTCGGGCAGGAATCCACCCCACTGCGGCCGTCACAATCCGGCGACGCGATGCAGTCATCACACTACACGTTGCGGTATCCGGTCCGCGACATGCGCATGTCTGGAAAAGGACCCTTTTCCGAACATTCGCCGGGAGCGGATCGCAAATAGCAAACGAGGCCGGAGTTACTTCCGGAAACTATGTGCTGATTTCTATTGTACCGCAAACGGTCTTGTGAAACGAGCCGGACAGGCTCATTGGCTGTACCCGCGTCTCAACCTTCGACCAGAACCTGGAACTGCAGCGCGACGCCCTTGTGGGATCGCGCCTAGCCAGGTATTCTCCTGGCGTAGGCTTGGCGAACCAGGGAGCGCTGACAGCGACGCGGGCCGAGGAAGAGGTTGTTCCCGCCTCGGAGTACCGGATGCTGCAAAAGCATATCCGCGAATTGCATCGGCTTTTCCGCAAAAAGACGATCGAGGCCGAGATAATAATGGAGCGCTGGACGCCGCCGCAGGCCTCGACCATCTATTAGTAAGATCCCTGGTCCCACCATCAGCCCCGATAAGCGCCGGGGAAGATGACGTCCTGGTCTACGAGGACGTTGAACTTGTATCCTGGGCGAATCTCCAATGTAGGTTGAACGTCGAGATTCTTGTTGATCGAGCGTTCGGCGACGCGGCCGAACGTCTCCGCGAAATTTCTCCTTGCGGCGTCGGACGCCGTGTCCTGGGTGGCGAGCGTTGAGCTTTCGGGCACCGCCATGTCTATGCCCGTACCGATAATGGCGAGCAGAATCGCCGAGCCGAAGGTCTTCAAATAGTGATTGTCGACCTTGTCCTTGAAGCCTCCGAAACCATTGGCGTCGGTGCCGGCCATGCCGCCGATCTGCAAGGTCGAGCCGTTCGGGAAGATGATGTCGGTCCACACCACGAGTACCCTGGACTGGCCGAACGAGACTTTGCTGTGGTAGCGGCCGAACAGCTTCGTGCCCTGCGGGATCAAGAGCCGGTGGCCGGTGGCGCTGTCGTAGACGTTCTGGCTGACCTGCGCGGTGATGCGGCCGGGAAGATCTGAGTTGATGCCGGTGATCAGCGTCGCCGGGATCACCGATCCGCGCTTCAGCTCGTAGGGCGACTGCTGCCGGACGACCCGGTTCGGGAGATAGCCAAGCTCCTTGATGTCGGCGTT
>JBGTLX010000322.1:0-2444 GCA_041743855.1 Rhizobiaceae bacterium
CTTCACATAATCGGCGTGGCCGGGGCAATCGACATGGGCGTAATGGCGGGCCGTCGTCTCATACTCGACATGCGCCGTCGAGATGGTGATGCCGCGCGCCTTTTCCTCAGGCGCCGCGTCGATCTGGTCGTAGCGCTTGTACTCGCCGAAATATTTGGTGATCGCAGCCGTCAGCGACGTCTTGCCGTGATCGACGTGGCCGATCGTGCCGATGTTCACATGCGGCTTGGTGCGCTCGAATTTGCTCTTTGCCATTTTTCATTTCCTGGAGAAGCGAGGCTGGGTTCTTTGGCGGGCCGATTAGCGACTGCGGCCGGAAAAGACAAGCGGCTTTGGCCACTGCTCGTAAGGACTGGTCGCACTCCCACGTCGATTTCGTGTGAGGCGCGCATATAGGAACGCGGTGGCGCAAATCAAATGGGCAAGCCGACGTCGCTTCCGGCCGCTACGCCTGATCACCTCTGATTGTTCACCGGGCAGCTGATTTGAACGCAGCCCCCTCGCCCTGACGGATGTCCGCGTAGTAGGCTTGCCGCAAGAAATGGAGAAAGTGATGCGGCGATTCCTAGCGACGATGACGGTTTTGGGCGTACTTCCCCTGGCGGGCTGCCAGTATAGCGGGTCCGGTAGCGTGGTCTATGGACCACCCTGCGGCTACCGCGCCGTAGACAGTGGCATGTGCCAGTATGTCGGTGACAGGAAGCCCATTAATATCTGACTGACGAGCGTGCCAGTCATTGCAAGGTGGTGGCCGGCGGTGCTGCCGGCGACCTCTTGGAAAATTCATTGACCAGCCTATTAAATGTGATACATAAATTTCCGTGAAAATCATATGGGACGAGCGGAAGCGCCAGACCAATCTCGAAACTCGGGGCCTCGACTTTGCCGACATCAAGATAGAGTTCTTCGCAACCTCCACCATCGTCCCTGCCAGAAGGATCGCTTCAAGGCTATCGGCGACTTTGGCGGCACCGTTCTGACGGTTATCTTCAAGCCGCTGGGCAAGGAAGCGATTTCCGTCATCTCCATGCGCCGCGCGAGCCGGAAGGAAAGGAGTACCCAATGAACACCAGACAGAAGAATATCCCGCCCCTCACCGACGAGGAAGAGGCTGAAATCCAGCGCCAGATCGCGGCCGACCCGGACGACTGCGAGCTTACTGACGAGGAGTTGGCCCAAGGCAAGCCGTTCGCGGAAGTCTTTCCGGATCTGATGGAGAGCATCAGGCGCTCGCGCGGCCGCCCGCCGGTCGAAAAGCCGTTGCAGCAGATTTCGATCCGCCTCGACCCGGATGTGATCGCCAAATTCAAGGCCACCGGCAACGGCTGGCAGGGCCGCGTCAACGACGCGCTTAAAAAAGCGAAGGTCGGCTAGGCATCCGTTCTTGTTTAGCTGCTGGTTTCGCAGCCGAGGGGCTTGCGGCCGCTGGAGCGGGTAGCGGGAATCGAACCCGCATATTCAGCTTGGAAGGCTGCTGCTCTACCACTGAGCTATACCCGCCCGGAGGGCAACTCCGTCGATCGGCGCTTTCCCGACAATTGAAGCCACTTTATCGGCATAATGCAAGGCTTCCGGTCCGGCAGTGGTGGAGAGGGTTGGATTTGAACCAACGTAGGCGTAGCCAACGGATTTACAGTCCGTCCCCTTTAACCACTCGGGCACCTCTCCGTACTGCCGCCCGGAGCCATGCAACAAGGCGTCAAGCAGAGCGTCTGCAAGGCAGCCGTTCCGCGATGCGCCTTATGGCGGCATGGCCGAAAGCTGTCAACCTTGCCGGCCGGCCAAAACGGCGCGACTTCGCCGGAAGGGACACGGTATGCAATCCGCCCCGTTGCCGCTATAGGGTGTATTGAGATTCAGGTCAGGCCCAGCCGAAAATGGTGGGTTTCGAGAACCGAAGCGGAGCGTACTTTTGGGTACGTGAGCATCGGAAGCGCAGAAAAGAGCCATTTGCAGGCGGGCATGGCGTGAATATCAACACGCCCTTGAGCGGCATGATCGACGACAAAAGATCCAAAACCCCGAAAGACAGCCACTACGCCAATCTGCGGCGCGCCCATCGCGACCAGAAGAGCGGCGGGGCCGCGCCTGCCTTTCGCCCGAAACAGATTGTTGCGCCCGGAGATCCCTCGCCGGACGGTCTGGTGCGGCTCTACGGCATCCACACGGTGCGCGCCGCGCTCGACAACTCCGCGCGAAAAATCAGCCGGATGCTGGTCACCCGCAACGCCATGGAGCGGCTGGAGATCGGCGACGACATTGCACAGCCCTTTCCGGTCGCAATCGTCGAGCCGCGCGACATCGACAGGATCACCGGCAGCGACGCCGTGCATCAGGGCGTGCTGATCGAGGCGCGGCCGCTAAAACCCAAGGCGCTGGATGCGCTCGGCGAGACGCCGCTGCTCGTCGTGCTCGACCAGATCACCGATCCGCACAATGTCGGC
>JBGTLX010000323.1:0-1913 GCA_041743855.1 Rhizobiaceae bacterium
CCGCGCGGCGACCTTTTCGACGGCCGGATTGCCGCGCGCCGTGCGGGCAAAGAGCAGCGTCTTGACCGACCAGCCGAGGTCGAGCGCGTCGATGACCAGCTTCAGCCCCTCGGCCATGAAGGCATTCTGCTGATCGCGGAATTTCTTGAGCGAAAGCTGCTTGATGTCCTTGATCAGCGGGTTGGCGAGGCTGGTTATTTCCTTGACCTGTCCCGGCGCGCCCGCCGCGCGCTCGTGGCTCATGATGCGGTCCAGCGCGAAAACAGCGATGTCGACAGCGCCCGCCCGGCGGATTTCTCGCGGATCACCAGTTCGCCGGACGAGACCGTCCCGCCCCGGTCGGCGAAGACGTCCCGCATCAGCGTGTGAATAGTGAAAAAAGACGCCCGGATCGAATAGGCCGTCATCACCACGGCAAGCGGTTTTGGGCTCAGGATCGACCGGCAGATGTCGATCATGGCCGGCAGATCCTCGAACAACTGCCAGACCTCGCCCTTCGGCCCACGACCGTAAGCCGGCGGATCTAACAGGATGATGTCGTAATGGCTGCCGCGCCGCTCCTCACGCTCGACGAATTTCATCGCGTCCTCGCATATCCAGCGGATCGGCTTTTGCGCCAGTCCAGCGATGTCCTGGTTTTCGCGCGCCCAGCCGATCGCCTTTTTCGAGGCGTCGACATGGGTGACCTCGGCCCCGGCGCGCGCCGCCACCAGCGAGGCCAGCCCGGTATAGCCGAACAGATTCAAAACCTTGACAGGCCGCCCCGAGCTGCCGATCAGTTCAGCTACGAAATCCCAATGGGACGCCTGTTCGGGGAAGACGCCGACATGGCGGAATGAGGTGAAGCGGCCGAGATAGTCGATCCCATCATGCTTCATAGGCCAGGTTTCGCCGAGCGGCGTTTTGGGGAAGCGCCAGCGGCCGATGCCCTCCTCGTCGGTGTCGCCGGTGAAGACCGCATCGACATTGTCCCAGTCGCGCGACGGCAGCGCCTTTTGCCAGATCGCCTGGCCTTCCGGCCGCACGATCCGATACGCGCCATATTGTTCGAGTTTTTCGCCGCCGCCGCTATCGATCAGGGCGTAGTCGGCATTGGGCGCTACCTCGAGGATGACCGACAGGCGTTCGGCGGGCAATTTTCCGTCGCGACGGCTGATTTTTCGCGCCTTGGGCGCGGCCTCTGCGATCTGCGCGCGCTGACGCGCGGCAACGGCCGCGACGGGTCTCGACCGCTCGCGTTCGGGGCGTCTCTCGCGGGGTTTGTCGCGCGTCGGCTTCACAAAAATGGTCTCTCCGCCAAGGCTGGCCGCTTCTGCCACAGGCCACCGCGCGGCGCAACGAGCCGACGCTCAGGCCTGGAGTTTCCTATACACCGCGATGCCGGCGGCGAGATCCTCGAGCGCCGCGCCGACGGACTTGAACAGAGTGATCTCGTCGTCTGTTTCGCGGCCTTTTTTCTGGCTGCGCGCCAGCTCGTGCAGATCGGCCACGATGGCGTCGGCTGTCAGCACACCCGACGCCAGCGGCTGAACGATATCGCCGGCCTCTGTGGTGGCCCCGACCCGCGTATCGACATAGACGCGCGCGCGTCTCACCGCCTCGTCGTCGGCTTCGCGCATATCAGGCGTGAAACCGCCGACCAGGTCGACATGGACGCCGGGTTTCAGCCGCGCGCCTTTTATCAGCGGCGTTCTGGAGATCGTCGCCGACGAGATGATGTCGGCCCAGCCGAGTTCCTCGTCCAGATTGCCGGCGGCAGCCGCGGGGAAACCCTGACTGCTAAGTTCGCCAGCCACTTTTTCGGCGTGGGCCGGCGTCCTGTTCCAGATGCGGATTTCGTCGATCGGCCGCACCGCCGAATGCGCCCTGGCTAGGAACGGCGCGAGCGCGCCCGCGCCTATGACCAGCAGCCG
>JBGTLX010000324.1:0-17498 GCA_041743855.1 Rhizobiaceae bacterium
TCGTCGCTGGCGAAGCCTGTGGTGGTAATGATCGACATGAAATTGAATGTCGAATGCGTCAGCGCGTCGAAGAACGGCATCTCGAATTGGACGCGCAAATAGATGGCCACCGCGACGGCGAAGACGACGGTGTAGCCGGCAAAAACGCGGATCTGCGGATCGCGCAGGGCGTCCAGCCGCCCGCGCACGGCAAACAGGATCATGACCGAGAACGGCAGAGCGCCGACGAACATGAAAACTATGCTGACCCACAGAATGGCCGGCGTTTCGATGTAGCGGGCGAAAGACGTATCGTGAGTGGAAAAGCCGCCGGTCGCCAGCGTCGCCATGGCATGGTTGATCGCGTTAAAACCACTCATGCCGGCGGCGGCGTAGCAGACGGCGCAGATCACGACCAGCGCCGTATAGATGCCGATGAGGCTCAGCGTAAACGTCTGGAACCGCTCGAACGGCCTGTCCTCGATGTCGGAGGATTCGATTTTGAAATAGGACACGCCGCCGATGTTGAGGAAGGGCAGGAGGAACAGGCCGAGCGCAATGACGCCGAGGCCTCCCATGAAATTGAGGATCGACCGCCACAGGAGCAGGCCAGGCGGCGCGTTGTCGAGACCGTTGATAATCGTCGACCCGGTGGTGGTGATGCCGGATACCGATTCGAAGATCGCGTCGGTAAGGCTCAAATTGAGGGAGGACGCGAGAAAGGGCACCGCGCCGGCAATCGCCGTGGTCAGCCACAGGAGATTGACGAGCAAGAAGCCGAAACGCGTCGTGACGGGCGGCGGCCGGCCTTGGGTCGCCAGAGCCACTCCAAGCGCCAGACCGCCCATGAACAGCGCGGAAAAAGCGAAGACCTGCCAGTCGTCATGACCGGAATAAAGGTCGACCACGGCTGGAATCAGCATCGCAGCGGACAAGTAGAGTGCGAAGATCGAGGCGATATGGATCGCTGCGCGAACGGCAATTCTATTCACGGCAAGCGGAACCCCGGTAAAATGCAGCGTGCGGCACGTTCGGATGCGCCCGATCGTGCCGGCCGAACAGTGGCTTCAAGCCCGACTATATGCAATAGCGCTGGCCCACGGGCGGCCAAAAGCCTCAGGAGAACACGCGATGACGAGCTTCGCCGACCGGGTCGCTACGGCCGCAGCCGCGCTTCGCCAGATTTTCCCCGAAACGCCGCTGCAGGAAAATGGCTATCTGTCGAACAAGACCGGCGCGCGCGTGCTGCTCAAGCGCGAGGACCTGTCGCCGGTGCGATCCTACAAAATACGTGGCGCATTCAATCTCTTCCGCAAGGCTCTGGCCGAGGGCGCTAATTCCGAACTGTTCGTGTGCGCCTCGGCCGGCAACCATGCGCAGGGTTTTGCTTTCGTCTGCCGTCATTTCGGCAAGCGTGGCGTCGTCTTCATGCCGGTGACGACCCCGCAGCAGAAGATCGACAAGACGCGGCTGTTCGGCGGCGATTTCGTCGAGATCAGGCTGGTCGGCGATTTCTTCGACGACTGCTACCGCGCCGCGCTGGCTTTCGCTGAAGCAGGCGGCGCGCATATGGTGCCGCCCTTCGACCACAAGGATATCATCGAGGGCCAGGCGACGGTCGCGCTCGAAATCGTCGAGCAGATGCCGGATGGCCGAACGCCCGACATGATTGTGCTGCCCGTCGGCGGCGGGGGATTGGCGGGCGGCGTGACGCGCTATTTCCGCGAGTTGGGGCGCGACGCGCGTTACGTATTCTGCGAGCCGCAGGGCGCCCCGAGCCTCAGGGACAGCCTCGTAGACGGCAGGCGCGTGAAGCTGGGGAGGGTCGACAATTTCGTCGACGGAGCGGCGGTCGCCGAGATCGGCCGTGAGCCGTTCCGCCACCTGAAAGATTTTTCCAGCGACGCGGTGCGGCTGATTCCGGAAAACCGGCTGTGCGCGACCATGATCGAGATGCTGAATGTCGAGGGCGTCGTGCTAGAGCCCGCCGGCGCGCTGACCATCGACGCGCTCAAGGATTTCCCGAAGAAGGAGATCAGGGGCAAGACGATCGTCTGCGTGGTCTCCGGCGGCAATTTCGATTTCGAGCGCCTGCCCGACGTCAAGGAGCGCGCGCTGCGATTTGAGGGACTGAAGAAATATTTCATCATCCGCTTTCCGCAGCGGCCGGGCGCGTTGCGCGATTTTTTGGAACTGCTCGGTCCGGACGACGACATCGCGCGCTTCGAATATCTGAAGAAGTCGGCGCGCAATTTCGGTTCGGTGCTGATCGGGATCGAGACGAAAGACCGCAGAAACTTTGGGCTCCTTATGGCGAAGTTTGAAGCCGAAGACATCCAATATCAGGACATCACCGACAACGAGACGATCGCGGGGCTGATCATATGAGCAGCCAGACCGCTTACATCGTGCTCTTCCGCGGCGTCGGCGGTGCGACGCAACTTCCCACCAAACCGCTGCGGGAAGCGCTGACCGCTGCCGGCTTCGGCAAGGTCGCCACCTACATCAACAGCGGCAACGCCATCCTGTCGTCCGGACTTGGGGGGAGCGAAATTGCCAGGAAAATCGCGGCGATCGTGAGGCGAGAGTTCGACTTCGACAAGGACATCATGATTGTCAGCCGCGCTGACTGGGCGAAGCTCGTCAAGGACAACCCGTTTCCCAAGGCGGTCGATGCGCCGACCACGCTCCATGCCTTCGTCCTCGACAGGGCTCCAACGAAGGAAGCTGTCGAGACATTGACGGCCCGTGCGGCTCGCCACGAAGGCGTGGTGGTCAAGGGCAAGGTACTTTATTTCCACGCACCCGAAGGTTTTGGAACGTCTAAGCTGCCGCCGGTCATCGACCGAACGCTTGGAGTCGCCAGCACCGCGCGCAACTGGCGCACCGTGCTGGCGCTCATGAAGATGGCAGACGAAGTATGACTCTATCCTTACCACTTGCCGGTGTTGGCCATCGACGCCCAGGGTTCGGCCTTCTCCTTGGCCGGGCCCTTTTGCAGCAGCTCGATCGAGATGTTGTCTGGCGACTTGATGAAGGCCATGTTGCCGTCGCGCGGTGGGCGATTGATGGTGACGCCGTGGTCCATCAGCCTCTGGCACGTGGCGTAGATATCGTCGACCTCGTATGCGAGATGGCCAAAATTGCGACCGCCCTCATACTTTTCCGGATCCCAGTTGAAGGTCAATTCGACCAGCGGCGCCTTGTCGGTGATGCCGGCATGCTCGTCCTCGGGCGCGGCAAGGAAAATCAGCGTGTAGCGGCCTTCTTTGTTTTCGTAACGGCGCACCTCCTTCAGCCCGAGCTTGCCCACATAGAAGTCGAGCGAGGCGTCGATGTCGGCGACACGGATCATTGTGTGAAGGTAGCGCATGCGGTTTCCTTCGAGGGTTCGATCTAGTGAAACATAGGGCGCTCCACCCGTTGGCGGCAACCCGCAAACCTTAGCCCGTGGCGGCCAGGATACCATTGCCCGCAATAGTGGGGGCAAACCCTGAAAAATGGTCGTCCGGCTCTTGCATAAGCGAGAATGCGCAGTGTTAATCTAAGTGAAGAATCAGCAGCGGCGTTTTGGGCAAAAGGGGCGTTCTGATGGCGGAAAAAGCCTCTTTGGCGGGGCAGGGCAGCTTTTCGGACGATGTTTTCGCAGGCAGCGAAGGCGGAGAGGCCGCTGGAGTTGTTGAGGTTTCGGGCGCGATCAAGTGGTTCGACGTAGCCAAGGGTTATGGTTTCATTCTGCCCGATGGCGACGACATGGGCGATGTGCTGATCCACGTCACCTGTTTGAGGCGGGACGGCTTCCAGACGGCGCTCGAGGGCGCCCGTGTGCTTTGCCTGGTCAAGCATGGAGATCGCGGGCTACAGGCGTTCCGTGTGATTTCGATGGACAGTTCGACCGCCGTGCATCCGGCCGAAATGCAGGAGCAGCGCACCCATGTGGCGGTAACGCCAGAGAGCGGGCTGGAACGCGCGCTGGTGAAATGGTTCAACCGGACCAAGGGATTCGGATTCCTCACGCGCGGCGAGGGCACGGAAGATATTTTCGTGCATATGGAAACGCTTCGCCGCTACGGATTGACCGAGTTGCGGCCGGGACAGGTCGTGCTGGTGCGCTTCGGCCGTGGCGACAAAGGCCTTATGGCCGCCGAAATTCATCCCGATATCGGTACCTTGCCGGTCGCGCATTAGGCGCGAACCGAACAGGGACGACGCAATGGCTCATCGGATCTGGCTAGCGGCAGGCATGATCGTTGCCGTCATCGCGTCCGCCGGCCTGTATTTCTTTCTTCAGACTTCAACCGTAGCAGACAGCCGCGCGATGCGGCTTCCCGTCGATCCCGCGCCGCTGGTGGCCGAGACCGACGGCGGCGAGCGCCCCTTCAGTATCGAGATCGCCGACGACGGCAGCGAGCGTTCGAGGGGCTTGATGTTTCGCGAGGAGATGGACGACGACCGCGGCATGCTGTTCGTGTTCGAGCAGACGCAGCAGGTCGGCTTCTGGATGGAAAACACGCCGATGCCGCTCGACCTGATTTTCATCGGTGAGGATGGCCGCGTGCGCGGCATCCTGCCGGGCGAGCCATTCTCGCGGGCCTCCATTTCGCCGGGCCAGCCGGTCCGTTTCGTGCTGGAGGTCAAGTCCGGCATAGCGGCCAGCGCCGGCATCGAGGATGGCGATCTCATGCGCCATCCAGTCATCAGCGCGGCGTCAAACCCTTAACCGGGCCGGCGCGTTCCCGCAGGACACCAATTGAATGGAATACTTCTCGCACGAAGGTTTTGAACTGGCCTTCCTCGACCGGCGATCGAACGGCGATGACGAGCCGGTGCTTCTCATCCACGGCTTTGCCTCGACCCACAGGGTCAACTGGGTGTCGCCGGGCTGGATGAAGACACTGGGCGAAGCGGAATATCGGGCGATTGCGTTCGACAATCGCGGCCATGGCGCTTCGTCCAAAAGCTACGATCCCGGAGATTATACGCCCGAGAAAATGGCGGGGGATGCGGCAGGCCTGCTCGATCATCTCGGCATCGGACGGGCGCATGTCTTCGGCTATTCGATGGGCGCGCGAGTCGCGGCCTTTCTGGCGCTTGCCAGTCCAGAGAAGGTCGCGACGCTGGTGTTCGGTGGTCTGGGGATCGGCATGGTCGAGGGCGTCGGCGAGTGGGATCCGATTGCCGACGCGTTGATGGCGGACGACCCGGCGAGCATCACGCATTCACGCGGAAAAATGTTCCGCGCCTTCGCAGATCAGAACAGGAGCGACCGCAAGGCGTTGGCCGCCTGCATCGCAACGTCCCGAACGCTGCTGACCGAGGAGCAAATCGGCCGCATCACCCAACCGACGCTGATCGGGGTCGGCACCAAGGACGATATCGCCGGGTCCCCCGCAGCCTTGGCGGGGCTAATGCCGAATGCGGAAAGTTTCAACATCGAAGACCGCGATCATATGCTGGCCGTCGGCGACCGGACGTTCAAGCAGCGCGTCCTGGCGTTTTTCGCAGAGCATCCGATCGCCTGACATCGAGCGGCCTAGGGATCAGCCGTCAACAGGCCCCATCAAGAGCGATCAACGATCTTTCGATGTTTTGCCGGGCTTTCGCTTCAAGAAGCGCACGAAATTCCTCGCTGTGAAAAATGTGGTCGCGCGCCAGGAATTTGCGCAGGATCGCGGCCCGCCCCGCGCGCCAAGCAGGTTCCACAACCCATCCATATTCGAGCCGGACCCCGCGCTCGTAGGCGTCGAAGTCGTCCGGTGCAGCCCCGAGAATAGACAAATCCATGTCCAGAAACAGGGCCGCGTCGCGCCGGGCGGCTGCGTCGTAAGCATCGGGCAGTTCGTGCGTGGCGGTCGCCTCGATCATGGCGGCGATACGTTCGATGCGCTCCTTGTCCGTGCGGCCGTCCAGCATTCGAGCGGCAAGCGCAGCGCTTAGCGCCTCATTGTTGGGGTTGCGGCTGTCATAGATGGCATCGTGAAACCAGATCGCGGCCTCCACCGCTTCCGGATCGGTAAGTGCCGAATGATGCTCGGCAGCCAGCGCGAGCAGGGCCTCGATATGAATGAGGCTATGATAGTGTCGTCCTTCAGCGCTGTAGAGCGTCGAAAGCTCGCGCTTTGTCGCTGCGTCGATCAAGGGTTGGTTTTCCATGGCTTCTTGAATTTTGCATTATTCAAATCCATTTGACGATCGGGCAAGGAAAATTGAGTTCAATTCGCTTAAGGTCTGGCTTATAAATGCCGCCTCTCGGATGAGAAGCCTTCGGAGACGATCGATGAACACCATCAGCGCGGCCCGCAGCGGCAACCTTCAGCCGATAGACCCGATCTGGAGTTCCGTGCGCGAGGAGGCGGCAGAGGCTGTTTCGCGCGATCCGCTACTGGCTGCGTTCCTCTATTCCACCGTTCTCAATCAGGATAGCCTTGAAGATGCCGTGATCCATCGGCTTGCCGAGCGGCTCGCACATCAGGATCTTGGCGCGGACCTGATCCGCCAGACGTTCAAAACCATGCTTATTGGCGATTCCGACTGGTCGTCGACGGTGCGCGTCGACATACAGGCCTATTATGAACGCGATCCCGCCTGCGACCGGTTCCTGATGCCGGTGCTGTATTTCAAGGGATTTCACGCAATCCAGACCCATCGGCTCGCGCACTGGCTTTGGAACAGCGGCCGCAAGGATTTCGCGCTGTACCTGCAGAGCCGGTCCTCATCGGTATTCCAGACGGACATTCATCCCGCGTCCAGAATGGGCAAGGGAATCTTCATCGATCACGCCACGGGTCTGGTCGTCGGCGAGACAGCGCTGATCGAGGACGATGTATCGATCCTGCACGGCGTGACGCTGGGCGGCACCGGCAAGGCCGGCGGCGACCGCCACCCCAAGGTCCGCTTCGGCGTGCTGATTGGCGCGGGCGCGAAAATCCTTGGCAATATCGAGGTCGGGCACTGCTCGAAAATCGCCGCCGGTTCCGTCGTCCTGGCTGACGTGCCGCACAACAAGACGGTGGCGGGTGTCCCGGCCCGCGTCGTCGGCGAGTCGGGTTGCGATCACCCCTCGCGCCAGATGGACCAGTTTCTGCCGTCAAAGGCGATGGACCATGTCATGAGCTACGATATCTGACCCGGTTCGATTTCGCCCAAAACGCCTGGCTCCGCTGCGCGCCTTTACATGGCCATCCTTGGCGTGTCAGAAGCGCTCGCAATCGCGACTGCGGAAAACCGGAGAACAAGCTTTGAAACCGGACGAAATCAAGAAGCTCGAGGCGTTCTTCAAGCGCACGTTCCAGAACCCGCAAATGCAGGTCAAGGCAAGGCCGCGCAAGGACGATTCAGCCGAAGTCTATGTCGGCGACGAGTTTCTGGGCCTGGTTTACAAGGACGAGGACGAGGGCGACTACAATTTTTCGATGGCCATTCTCGACATCGACCTCAGTTGATCAAGCTTGGCCATCAGCCTCCTGTCCTCAGCATGGACGAGCCCTTGGCGAGGATCACTGCATCCATCTTGCGCCAATACGTCAGCAGGTCCCGCGGAAACCGGTAGGACAGGCTCAATCCATCGCCGAACAGGATGTCGCGCTGGCACGGGGCCAGCGATTCCTTAGCACTTGGCCCGCTGAGACATCGCGCGATGAACGGCGCTTCGCCGGGCCGTGCGCCGACCACGAGCACCTCATCGACATAGCCCGATTGATCGGCGAACTCGTGAACGACGACGCCGGCAGGATCGGTGACGCCCGGCCGGGCAATGACCTTGGAATAGATCGGCACGAAACGGCCGCTCATGTCGCGCGACATAGCCTGGTGTTCCAATGACACGAAAATGATCCTGCGTCCGCCGTTCACATGATTGAAATCGTCTCGGGTCAACTCGGAATAGCCAACAAGTTCCGGCCAGCGAAGGTAGAGGTCGAGGCGTTGAGCCGGCCCGTTGCGGCGGGCGCGTTCAAACCGGATCGCGTTGGCCGGCGTCGAGATCACATTGTTGCCGATGACGATCTCGCGCAGCGAACGATCGTCGGTATGGCCGGCCATGGCGATCGAGCGTCCGAACCATTTGCCGCCGGCGCTGATCGCCAGCGAAGCCAGCACGAGCGCCGCAAAGACGTAGAAGACCTTCCACATCAGTAACGAATTGACTGCCCCGATGCCGGGTTCTGCTTGAATCGAAACTGGTGCGGATTGTCCCACGGCACGCTTTCGGAAGAGGCTGCGCGCTCCTTATGGCGCGTAAGGCGCAGTATGGCTTTTGCAAGCGCCAGCCGGGAGCGACTGTGCGTTTTCATGGTAAAGGAACGGTAAAGACGGATCTTGCGATTGGGATCGCGGCGCTCGATCTTGCATTCCGCGCTGCCTGGCTTCTATCGTGATCGCGCAACAGGATCGGAAGCATGCCACTTTACGCGGTCGATGGTGAATTCCCGGAATTCGAGGATCAGGCCAGCAACTGGATGGCTCCCGACGCGACGATCATCGGCAAGGTGAGGATAGGCAAAAACGCCGGCATATGGTTCGGCGTTGTCATACGCGGCGACAATGAGAGGATTTTGATCGGGGAGGACAGCAACGTCCAGGAGCATACCGTGATGCATACCGATCCAGGGTTTCCGCTGACGATCGGCAAAGGCTGCACCATCGGTCACCGCGCGCTGCTGCACGGCTGCACGATCGGCGACAACAGCCTGATCGGCATGGGAGCGATCGTCCTCAATGGCGCGCGCATTGGAAACAATTGTTTGGTCGGTGCCGGCGCGCTGGTGACGGAAGGCAAGGAGTTTCCCGACAACTCGCTAATTGTCGGTTCACCCGCCAAGGCGATCCGAACACTTGATGCTGCGGCCGAGGCCAGGTTACGGCAGTCTGCGGCGCACTACGTTGCCAACGGCCGCCGATTCCTTGCGGGGTTGACCCCTCTTATCTGAGCAGGCGGAGCCGGCCCCGGGGACAGGGGGCCGGCTCCTTGACCCGGTCGTTGGGACGGGGGAGGTGGGGGACTCGACCGGGTTTTCCGCAGAGTTCGATTCCGATTGTGTCGAAATCGTCTCGGTGGTTTTCGGCAGGTGCATGATCCCAAAAGCCTTCGGCCGCCGCAGGATCACGCGTTGACGAATTATCTCACGCTGCCGACCGCGATGGTCGCGCGGCTGTCGTCGACCGAAACCCACACGCCGGAATTGCGGTCCGACTGGCGTTTCAGATAGGTGTACTCGGTGTCATTCCAAGCGAGCACGCGTGGTTCGAGATTGTCGAGGACGAAGTCCCCGAGGCTGGTGCTTACCGTCAGCACTGCGTGGCCGTCGCCGTTCGGCTGGCGCGCGACCGTCACCAGCAGATTGCCGGCCGGCACACCGAGCGCCATCAGCCGGCGGCGCTTTTCGAGCGCATAGTCTTCGCAGTCGCCTACGCTGGTGGGGTAGGACCAGAACTCTTCCTGCCCCCACATCTCTCCATCGGTGCGCGGCGTCACCGTAACATTGACGCTGTTGTTGATGTCGACCAGTGCGCTCCAGAGCTTTCGCGTCAGTTCGAATGGTGCCTGGTTGCTGGTCTTCTGGCGGCATTCGTCCGGTTCACGCAGGCAAAAATCATAGTGGCCGATCGGCTGCGTCGTGCGACCGCCGGTATGCATGAAAGCCTGGTCAGCCTGCGCGGCGCTGCCGCATGCAACCGCTGCCAGCACGATGGTAACGAGCAACGGCATCCCCATCCGTCTTGTCATTGTCTTCTCCCCGTTGCTGAGGACAATGACAGATGCGCGTTTATTCACGGCAAAAGCGCGAAGTAGAGATTAACTAAAGCAAATATAGAATTAAAGTAAAAAACGCATCAAATCAGCATAGGATTTTTTGGAATTCGTTATGCATGCCGCTATGGTCGACCGCCTTGTCATCCGACGCCGGGCCAGGGTCGTTAGCCTGCCCGATGAATGCCAAAGCGCCCGGTTGAACGCAAAAACCAGCCGCTGGGCTGGTTCGACCTAGTTAGACAAATGGCTTGGCAATCAGGAACGTGGCGAGTCGCTGAATTCCGAATCGAGCGTCTCGGGGCGCTGAACGACAGCGAATTCGACAGCGATGCCGTCCTCGAAATGACGAACCACCTGTCCGCGCATCGTGCCCAGAGTAACCTGGAGTCCGATCGCCGGCTTCACGTCGATCTCGACCGCGGCGCCGGACAAGGACAGGTCGATGATGCGACACTGATACTGGCGCCCGTCGATGAGTTGAAGAATGCTCAATGGATTGCGCGGCGCCACGCGTTCGTGGCGACGGTCCTCCGGCAGGTCCAGTTCGTGCTTGTTGGCAAGCCAGGTCAATTGCGCGGCGAGCTTGTCCTTCTTGCGGTCGGACGCCACCACGGTCATGGCGAAACCATCCAGAAGCGTGCGCGTAACCACACCCTCGATCCGGCCTATATGATCGATGTAGGCGATGACTTTTTCGCCGGCCTGGCCGATCCGCTCGCAGCGAAGCGCCACGTTGCCGGGCGACATGTCGACCACCTGGCAGGCATGCTCCGTGCGGTCTTCGAGCATGAACCGGCCGTAAATCTTGACGCGAACGCGTTGAAAATTACGCCTTTCAACGTTTGACGGCGCATACTCGATCGCCGCTGACCTCATCGCTCCCTCGACCCCTCGGAACATCCGCTCGCAAAAACGCGAACAATGAAGCGACGATACTTCAAAAAAGGTTAACAACGCGTAAGTCCTGCCTACCATCCAAACTGGTAATGCTACTCTTCGCGGCCGCCATTGAAGACCACGAGATGTCGTATCCGGCGCGCGCCGCTTGCCGGCCGGCCGGTGATGGACGCCGACAAATCTCTCGGGGCAAGCGAGGGGACCTCGATCGCCGGGCGGTTCTTCAGGAACAGCGGTTCGCGGTCGGCGTCGACGACGCGGACCGTCTGAATCCTGGCCTCGCAGATCGGATCGGCGCCAAGCCAGAATGGCTTCTCGCCGGCACACATTACACCCAGGCAACGCGGGTTCTCGATCCCCCCGTCAAGCGGCAGCAGCAGCATTTCGAATGGGTTTGTCCGGCCGTTCCGGCTGGCTCCTTCCAAGGTGATGACGACGACGTTCTTGGACTTGAACACCCCGTGGACGAGCTGGGTTGTCAGCCGGCTGTCCTGCTCGCGCCAGAGCGAGTGAAATGAGAAGCCTCTGAGTTCGCGGCCGAAGATGGCGCAGAGCCGCGTCCCAGCCAGACGGAAAACGCCTTCACCGCGCGAGTCCTTTTCCAGGATGAACGTATCGGCCAGCAGAGTCTTTATGTCCCCCGGCTCGACCTCGGTGCGCTTGGGCGCAAAGCGGCCGTCCCGCAATCGGTTCCAGTATTGGAACAGCGCTATCGTTCCGTCCTGTTTCATTCCATCCGCTCCGCGCATTCTGCGATCAGGTGTTTCATTGTGAACAGCAGGTGCGCCTTTCCGCCGCTTACATGCCTTCCGCAGCACGTTGGATGCCAGCAGGGTTTCGGGTTGTTCACGGCGCCGGGCTGTTAAGGTTAACAATTGGTTTACGTTGTGCCGAGAGCAAGCTCATGGCACATGAATCCGACGACGAAGCGCTCGCTTTCGACAACGACCGACAGCACTTCAGTCAAGATTTCGGGGTGGGCAGGGGGCTCGACCGGCCGTTCAGGGGAAACCCTGGACGGCTTTTCTTTTGTGATTCGGTCGGCGGCGGGCTAAACGCGGTGACGAAACCGTAAATGAGCCAGCATGTCCGAACCCTCCCTTGACGACCGCCAGGAACAGCAAGCCGAGCCGCCCGGCCGGGAGCCTGTGTTCAATCTGCCTCGCATAGTCATCGTCTTCATCGCCCTTTGCGTGATCGTCCATACGTGGCGTCTCTACGTCCTGGATTTGGAGCAGGATTTGGATCTGCTTATCAGTAGCGCCTTCATCCCGATCCGCTATTCCGGGCAGTTCACACTGGACGTATTCGCATTCTCCAGCCCGGTCACCTATTCGCTGCTGCACGGAAACCTGCCGCATCTCGCCATCAACATGATCTGGCTGGCAGCCTTCGGTTCGCCACTGGCCAACCGCCTCGGCGCGGTCCGGTTCATTGCGTTCTGGATTGCGGCGTCGCTCGCCGCGGCCGGGTTGCACTATGTGCTGCACGTGACGGACCAGTCGCCGCTGGTGGGGGCATCCGGAGCGATCTCCGGGATGATGGGGGCGGCGGCCCGGTTCGCGTTCAGGATCGACCGCCGGTCGGGAAAGCCGGCATTCGGCGGGCCGGTCCTGCCGATCGCAATGGTGTTTAGGTCCAGAGGGGTAATGACGTTTCTGGCCATCTGGATGGTGGTCAATCTCGTCACCGGACTGGTCGGCCTGGTTCCGGGCAGCGAGGGTCAGATTGCCTGGGAGGCGCATATAGGCGGTTTTCTGGTTGGATTTTTGGGCGTTGGTCTGTTCGATCGGCCGGGATGGGCGCGCGAAGCCCATCCGAAAGCCGATCGGAATGGTTCGGTTTGAACCGGCGGACTTGAAAAGCCCAACACGCTGACGCACCATGGCGTGATTGCAAAGGGAACGGGTCGGCATTGCGCTAAACAGGAGGATACGATGACGGTAAAGGCCATTCTCGAGCAAAAGGGCCACGACGTATTCACCATGGGTCCCAATGAGAAGCTGGCGAACGCGATTAGCATCCTGGCTGAACACCGTATCGGCGCATTGGTGATTATCAATGGCGACCGTCAGATCGTGGGCATCCTGTCGGAACGCGACATCGTACGCGTGATCGCCAAGGAAGGGGCAGTTGCGCTCGACCACACCGTGCGTTCGGTGATGACGCCCAAGGTGAAAATCTGCAATGAGAACCATACCGTCAGCGAGGTCATGGAGATCATGACCCGCGGCCGCTTCCGCCATCTGCCTGTAGAGAAGGACGGTCAATTGAACGGCATTATCTCGATCGGCGATGTGGTCAAGCGGCGCATCGAGGACGCTGAACGCGAATCCGAGGAAATCAAGGCTTACATCGCAACAGCCTGATTGCTGGCCTGCCCGCGCTTGTCTTGCGCAGCCGATTGATCTAGCGAAGGCGAATATTCACTGCCGCGCGCAGTGATCCAGTCACCAATCGCAGGCTCTCATGTCCCTTATCGACACCCGCATTACAGAGGCGAAGCGGCTGATCCCAGGCGCAACGGGCGACTGGGAAGTCATCATCGGGCTCGAAGTCCACGCGCAGGTGACGTCCGAGGCAAAACTGTTTTCCGGCGCCTCGACGGATTTCGGCTCGGCGCCGAACGCCAATGTCAGCCTCGTCGACGCCGCAATGCCCGGGATGTTGCCGGTGATCAACGAGGAATGCGTGCGCCAGGCGATCCGCACCGGGCTCGGACTGAAGGCCGAGATCAATCTGAAATCGGTCTTCGACCGGAAGAACTATTTCTATCCCGATCTGCCGCAGGGCTACCAGATTTCCCAGTTCAAGCAGCCGATCGTCGGCGAGGGCGTGGTCATTATATCCGTCGGTCCGGACCGGGAAGGAAAATTCGAGGATATCGAGATCGGCATCGAGCGGCTGCATCTGGAACAGGATGCCGGTAAATCGATCCACGACCAGCATCCCGCTCTGTCCTATGTCGACCTGAACCGCTCGGGTGTCGCGTTGATGGAGATCGTGTCGAAGCCGGACATGCGATCGTCCGACGAGGCCAAGGCCTATGTCACCAAGCTGCGCACGATCCTGCGATATCTCGGCACATGCGACGGCAACATGGACGAAGGCTCCATGCGCGCCGACGTCAATGTTTCGGTGCGGCGCGCGGGCGACAAGACTTTTGGGACGCGCTGCGAGATCAAGAACGTCAACTCGATCCGCTTCGTCGGCCAGGCGATCGAATACGAGGCGCGCAGGCAGATCGCGATCCTCGAGGATGGCGGCCGAATCGATCAGGAAACGCGGCTGTTCGACCCCGGCAAGGGCGAGACGCGTTCGATGCGTTCAAAGGAAGAAGCCCACGATTACCGCTATTTCCCCGATCCGGACCTTTTGCCGCTGGAGTTCGACCAGGCCTATGTCGACGCGCTCGGCGAAAACCTTCCGGAACTGCCGGATGCCAAGAAGGAGCGCCTGGTGGCAAGCCTTGGCCTGTCGATCTACGACGCGTCGATCCTCGTCTCCGAAAAGGCCGTTGCCGACTATTTCGAGAAAGTTGCGGCAGGGCGTGATGGCAAGATGGCCGCCAACTGGGTTATCAACGATCTTCTGGGTGCGTTGAACAAGGCAGGCAAGGACATTGAAAATGCTCCGGTTTCGCCTGAACAGATGGGCGCGGTCATCGACCTGATCAAAGACGGCACGATCTCCGGCAAAATAGCGAAGGAGTTGTTCGAGATCGTCTGGAACGACGGTGGCGACCCGCGCCACTTGGTCGAGCAGCGCGGCATGAAGCAGCTCACCGACACCGGCGCCATCGAAAAAACCGTGGACGAGATTATTGCGGCGAACCCGGACAAGGTCGAGCAGGCGCGCGCCAAACCGACCATGGCCGGCTGGTTCGTCGGACAGGTGATGAAGGCGACCGGCGGCAAGGCCAACCCGCAGGCCGTGAACGACCTCGTCAAGGCGAAACTCGGCATCGCGGAGTAGCCCCATGTTTGTCCGGACAGCGGGCGAACGCGACGTTGGTGCGGTGCGAGACCTGCTCGTCGAAACCTGGCACGCGACCTACGACGCCATCTATGGCGTGGACAAGGTGACGGAGATCACCGACGACTGGCACTCCGTCGCATCGTTACGGGCGCGGCTGATAAAACCTCATTCGGAATTTCTTGTCGCCGATGACGGCAACACGGTGGGCGGCATGGCCTTCGCGACAGCTGATGCCAGCGGCAAATCGGTGATGCTCCTCCAACTCTATGTCCTGCCCCGCTTTCAGGGCCGCGGCATCGGCGGCATGCTTCTCGACGAAATCATCGAAAGTTTCCACGATGCCGAGCGCATCCGGCTTGAAGTCGAGGAGGCGAATGCTTCTGCGATCGGCTTCTACGTCGCGCAAGGGTTTGCCGAGGTCGGACGAACGGCAGATTGCGGCGCGGTCCAGTCCGACATCCCGGCCCTGATTTTCGAGAAGAGGCTGGGCGAACCGGACTGACGCCGCGATGCAGGCTCGCACATGCGATCGGGTGACTAGCCCCTTGCCATCATATCGCCCCGACGCCATAACCCGGTCGGCGGACACTCTGGCTGCCCAAGGAATTCGATGAAAAACTTCTTCCTGCAGTTCTTTACCTGGTGGAGCGGCCAGACGCTGGGCACGCGGTTTCACACCTGGCGCCACGGCAGGCCTGTCGGCCAGGACGAGTTCGGAAATCTCTATTATGAGGGCGGCGTCGACTCTGAGGGCCGCACTCGGCGCTGGGTCATCTACAACGGCTATGCCGAAGCCTCGACCATTCCGCCCGGCTGGTACGGCTGGATGCACCATCGCGTCGATATCGCGCCTCCGGCAGACAATTACGTTCCGCGCGCGTGGGAAAAGCCGCATGAGCCCAATCATACGGGCAGTGCGGCCGCCTATCGTCCGAAAGGATCGGTTCTCGGTACCGGCAAGCGGCCGCAGGTGACCGGCGACTACGACGCCTGGACGCCGGGCGGTTGACGGTTAATGGTCTTGTCTCGCCACATTTGACGGCTAGAGCCTGGCTCCGCAATGGCCGGGCATTTTCCGCATCTGCCCTTTCGATCCGGTGACACGCCCATGCCTGACTTTGTCCGTTTTCGTCTCCGTCTGCTCGGCACAGCGCTTTCGGCGTATCTGGCCTTGGGAACCCAAGGCCTGGCGCAGGACGAATCGATTGATTTGCCCACGATCGAGCCCGAAATTCAGGTGGAGGAACTGATGCCCGTCCAGATAGCACCGCAGCGAGTTAAAAACCCGGTCGCCGAATTTACCGGCGTGGACAAGATCACCGGGCGCATCATCACCTTCGACGTCTATATCGACGAGACGGTTCAGTTCGGCACCCTGCAGGTGACGCCGCGCATCTGCTATTCGCGGCCCGATAGCGAAGAGCCCAAAACCGATTCCTTCGTGGAAGTCGACGAGATCACTTTGGACCGCAAGATCAGGCGGATATTCACCGGCTGGATGTTCGCGGAAAGCCCGGGGCTCAACGCCGTCGAGCACGCGGTCTATGATGTCTGGCTGAAAAGCTGCAAGCAGAAGTCCGACGTGCCCGCGCCCAAGGCGAACTGAGCGCGATTCGGTTCGCGCTTCAAGGAAAGAAGACTGCCTCTTCCTTCAGGGCTTTTTCCAGCAGTCTTTCATATTTTCCGCGCGGCACGTCGATAGCGCCGAAGCGCTTGAGATGTTCGGTCGTGAACTGCGTGTCAAGCAACAGGAAGCCGCGGTCGCGCAGCCGTTCAACCAGATGGACGAGGCAGACTTTCGACGCGTCGGTCTCTCTTGAAAACATGCTTTCGCCGAAGAAGGCGCGCCCCAGCCGCACCCCGTACAGCCCGCCGGCAAGCTCGCCCTCGCGCCATGCCTCGACGGAATGGCAGTGACCGCGCCTGTGCAGTTCGATGTAGGCTTCGCGGATCGCCGCATTGATCCAGGTCGATTTGCGCGCCTCGCGCTCTTCCGCGCAGGCGTCGATCACCGCCTCGAAATCGCGGTCGATCGTGACCTCGAAGCGACGCTGCCGGACGAGCTTGCCAAGACTTTTCGGAACGTGGAAGGCGTCGAGCGGGATGACGCCGCGCGATTCCGGACGCACCCAGAAGACTTCCGGGTCGGCAGCACTTTCGGCCATGGGAAAGACGCCAGAAGCATAGGCTTTGAGCAGCAGGTCCGGTGGAATGCGGTAGCCGGGGGCGTAGGGTCTAGTCATTGGTGCGTCCTTCGAGGCTCGCCCTCGGAGGAATATAAGAGACGATTGCAGTTGGTGCGTCGGCGCGCGAGCCTCGAAGGACGCACGGATTACTCCGTCTCGGCCAGATGCTTTTCCAGCCAGTGAATGTCGTAGTCGCCATTGGCGATATCGGGATTGCCGACAAGCTCGCGAAACAGCGGCAAGGTTGTCTTGATGCCGTCGACCACGAATTCGTCGAGCGCGCGGCGCAGGCGCATCATGCATTCGACCCGGTTGCGCCCGTGCACGATCAGCTTGCCGATCAGGCTGTCGTAATAGGGCGGGATCTTATAGCCGGAATAGACGCCGGAATCGACACGGATGCCGAGGCCGCCGGGCGTGTGGAAATGCGTGATCGTGCCCGGCGATGGCACGAAGGTGCGCGGGTCCTCGGCGTTGATGCGGCACTCGATGGCGTGACCCTGGAAGCGCACCTCGTCCTGCGTGACCGACAGCCCGCCGCCGGAGGCGACGCGAATCTGCTCGTGCACGAGATCGATGCCGGTGATCGCTTCCGTCACCGGATGCTCGACCTGCAGCCGCGTGTTCATCTCGATGAAGTAGAAATTGCCGTTCTCATAGAGGAACTCGATCGTGCCCGCGCCGGAATAGCCGAGATCGGCGATCGC
>JBGTLX010000325.1:0-5336 GCA_041743855.1 Rhizobiaceae bacterium
GGCCCCTTCCCCGGCGAATGCGCTGATCTCCTCTTCCGTTATACGGCCGGTGAAGACGCGAACAAGCCTTATGAGGACAAGTGCGCCGATGCCCACGCTCGTGAAGAAACCGATCCCGTAAATCCAGATCATCGAAATGCCAACGACGGCGGCCGTCATCGAGGCGTTGATAGGATATTGCTTCACCGTGCCCCAGAAAAAGGCGACCATGCAGGCGAGGATGATGAGGTCGCTCAAGACCATGCAGATAACGCGGCCGTTGCGGCCGAAACGCTGAACGAGCGTCTCGACGCCGAGATGGGCGTTTTCGCGAAAGGTGACGACGGCGCCGATGAAGGTCAGCCAGACGAAGAAATATCGGGACATCTCCTCCGAAACGAGGATGCCCGAATTAAACCCGTAGCGCAGCACGACATTGCCGAACACCATGACCGCCATCCCGGCAAGCAGGATGACGAGCAGGGCTTCAAGGCCGCGCCAAAGGTAGCCGTTCGCCTTCTCCATCCACGCGTTCCTCCCGTGTGATTTGCGGCAGCACTTCGAGGATATCCTCGCGCGCGGCTTCTATGAGTTTGGTAAGCGCCGCTCTGGCGGCGGCCGGGTCGCGGCCGATTATAGCGTCGGCGACATCGCGATGCATAGGCAGAGAGGACCGCGCGGTGTCCATGCTGATGACCGAGAGGCTGAACGAGACCTTCAGCGCGTTCGCCATCAAAGGGACCAGTTGGCGCAGGAACTGGTTGCCTGAGCCGAGGAAGATCGTCTTGTGAAAGTCCAGATCGGCCTCGTGATAGCTGCCGTCGCCCTCCACCGCAGTTGCCATCCGGCGAAACGACAGGTCGAGCGCTTCGGCGGGAAAGTCCGGATTGGCAGCCGCCAGACCGGCCGCGTAAGGCTCGATGCCGAGTCTGAAATGGATCAGGTCCTCGATGAATTCGCGCGTCAGGCCGCTGGCCAGCCGCCACGCCACAACCTGCGGGTCAAACAGGCTCCACGAATCCACCGGCTGGACCTGCGTGCCGTGACGTCGTCGCACAGTGACCATGCCCTTGGCGACGAGCGTCCGCATCGCTTCGCGCACGACGGTTCGGCTGACGCCCAGTTGGATGCCGATCATGTCTTCGGTCGGCAGCGCGGTATCGGCAGCAAAGCGTCCGCCGACGATCCAGCCGGCAATGACGTCGACCGCATCCTGGTGTCGGGTTCGAAGGAGCGCCATTCAAACATCATACGTATGATTAATGGCATGGCAAGTGGCAAGACGCGACCTTGGCAAATTTGCTCTCTCAATTGCGACGGCGATGCCTATTCGATGGAGGCTGGCACCGGAGAATTGAAGTACCAATTGCGGGGAGACGCTTCGACACAGTGGCGTCGCCTACTACGGCGTGGGAGAGATGCAAGGGATGCACAATCCCGGACAGGAAAAGGCGGCCATCCGGTCTTCGAATTCGAGGCGTCAAGGCGCGAGGCGGCTGGCCTTCACTCCGCCGCTTGGCGCAGCGGGATCAGCCGGCTTTCGACCTGATGGAGATGATGGCGCATGGCGGTGGCCGCGCCGCTGAGGTCGCGATCGGCGATCGCTCCGACGATGCGTTCGTGATCGGCGAAACTGTGATGGTCGGCAGGCGGGCGGGCGCCGTCGGAGCGAAGCCTGCCCCACACCACGGCGCGCCTGATCGCGTTGAGGACATCGAACAGGCCAAGCAGCACCGTGTTGCGGCTCGCCTGCGCGATCTGGCGGTGCAGCAAATTGTCGAGGCTCTCATACTGCCGCCACGTCGTCGCGATCCGTGTCTGCGCCAGTGAATGGCGCATGGCCGCAATATCGTCGAGCGTTGCGTGAAGGGCCGCCTCGCGCGCGATTTCCGGCTCGACGATCAGGCGCGCCCGCATGACATCGGCGGGGTTGGTGCGTCCGGCGATTTCCGAGATAGCCACCGTTTCCCCGATCGGACCGCGCCCGATAAAGGTGCCCTTGCCGACATGGCGCCAGATGCGGCCATCCTTTTCCAGGACGACCAGCGCTTTGCGCAGATCGCCGCGTGAAACGCCGAGTTTTTCGCACAATTCGCGCTCCGGCGGCAGCCGGCTGTCGCTCGGCAGGTCGACCTGGGCGAGATAGGCCTGAAGCTGCACCAGCGCGGCGTGCTCGTCGTTTTCGATCATGTCCGGCGCTTTGACCAATTCGCTCTAGCCTTGCTGCTGTGCTGGTAATAATCTTAATGGAGCGGTTGGTCAACACACTCGAAGCCATGATTTGTAGGAGAAAGCGGCTTGACCAATGCAGGCCATGGGTCTAACCAATCATACATTGGTCACAGAACCAGGGAGGAAGAAGCCATGATTAGCCTTTCCAGACGCATGATTTTCGCAGGCGCATTCGCCGCCATGATGGGCGGCGGATCGCTGTCGGCCGCGAATGCCGGCGATATGCGGATCGCCTTCGGCGATCTGCCCGGCATCGAATCGATCCAGACTCTGACCGCAATCGAACGCGCCAGGGAGCGTGGCGTGAATGTCGAGCTAATCATCCTCAACGACGAGGATCTCGCCACTCAGGCGATCGTCGGCGGCCAGGCCGATGTCGGCATCGGCGCGCCCTACACGCTGATCCAGAAAGTCGGTACGCCGATCCGCATCTTTGCGCAGATCTCGACGCAGCGTTTCTTCCCCGTCGTCAACAGCGAATTCTACAAGGAGTGGAAGGATCTCGACGGACAGGAGGTCGCCGTCCAGGCGCGCGGCTCCGGCACCGAGGCCGTGATGATGCTGATGGCCAAGAACAACGGCATCACGCTTGGAACTGTCAGCTACGTTCCGGGCTCTGAAGTCCGCCGCAATGCGCTGATCCAGGGAACGCTGAAAGCATCGATCGTCGACGCCGCCAACCGTCGCGCGCTTGAAGCCGAAGCGCCGGGCAAATTCATCGTGTTGCCGGTCGAAAACGTCAGCGCCTCCGACGAGACGGTGTTCGCGACGGCCGAATATCTGGCCAGCAACGCGGCCGACGTCGATATCCTGGTCGAGGAGTTGATGAAGACCGCCCGCGAGATCACCGAGAACCCCGCCGTCGCGGTCGAGTTCCGCAACAAGTACAAGCTGCTGGCCGATCTCGGCGCGGAAGCCGACGCGGAAATCACCGAATACTACAAGGAGACAGCGGAGGCCGGAGCCTTGGCGCTCAACGGCGGCGGCGCTGAAGCGGCCGCCGGCGACTTTGCCTTCTTCACCGCGGCGGGTCAGATCGAAGGCGATCCCGCGAGCCTCAAGGTCGAGGATTTCTGGGATGTCAGCGCCATCGACCGCGCTGTCGCCAAGCTCGGCAAGAAATAATGGCTTCCAGCCTTGGTACGGAACGCGAGGCCCTGCCGTTCGGCGGGGCCCCGGGGCGGGCGGAGGCGGGACGGCTGATCGAACAGCCGTACGTCCTCAGGCTCGTGTCGATCGCGCTCTTCGCTTTGATGTGGGAAGTCGCCGGCCGCATTCCGGTCAGTTTCGCCTTCCCGACTTTCTCCGACACGCTTGTGGCCTTCTTCGGGTTGATCGCCGATGGCAGCCTGCCCAAGGCATATCTGTCGACCCTTCAGCCGCTGATCCTCGGCGTCGTTCTGTCGGCTGTTATCGGCGTCAGCGTCGGTACGCTGTGCGGATTGTGGCGCGTCGGCGAATGGCTGCTGATCCCGATCTTCATCGTGCTGCAGGCTGCCCCCGTCGCCGCCTTCATTCCGATGGTCACCTTCGTCTATGGCATCGGCATGACGGCAAAGACGCTGGCGGTCATCATCCTGGCCCTGCCGGTTATCGTGCTCAACACCTACAAGGCCGTGCGCAACGTCAACGGCTCGCTGCTGCTGATGTGCCGGTCGTTTCTGGGCACGCGCCGCCACGAGGTGTTCAGCATCATCCTGCCGGACGCCAGCCCGGTCATCTTCGCCGGCCTCAGGCTGGGCGTCGCCGCCGGCTTCGTCGGCGTCGTGCTTGCCGAACTGCTGATCACGCCGACCGGCATCGGCGATCTCATCACCTTTCACCGCTCGCGCGCCGACTATGCCGAGATGTATGCAACCATCGCCTCGATCATCGCTCTCTCGACCCTGACGCTCGTCGCGTTGCAGTGGATCGAGACGCGTGTTTTCAGGCCAGAAAAAAGAGGTGCGTGACATGCCCGCCGCCGCAGTACGAGAGGACCCTGTTTCCATGCCCGAGCCCGTCGACTCGATCGTCTCGGTACGCGGGATTTCGAAAACCTATGGCGATGTCGAGGCATTGCGCGGCGTCGATCTCGATTTTCCGCGCGGCAAGCTGACCAGCCTCCTGGGGCCGAGTGGCTGCGGCAAGACCACGCTGCTCAAGATCATCGCCGGTCTCATCGATCGCGACGCCGGCACGGTGACGGTCAATGGCAAGGCGGTTAGCGCACCCGGTCCGGAGCGCGCCTTCGTATTCCAGGATTTCGCGCTGCTGCCTTGGGCGACAGTGCTTCGCAACGTCGCCTTCGGGCTCGAATTGCGCGGGTCATCGAGGGCCGAACGCGAAAGCACGGCGCGGCACTATGTCAACGAAGTCGGCCTCTCGGGTTTTGAGAATAAATATCCGCACGAGCTGTCCGGCGGAATGCGCCAGCGCGTCGGGCTGGCGCGCGCCCTGGCCGTGGATGCCGACGTCCTGCTTCTCGACGAGCCGTTCTCGGCGGTCGACGAGCAGAACCGGCGGAAATTCCAGGAGGATCTGATCAGCCTGCGCGCCACGCAAAACAAGACCTTCATCTTCGTCACCCATTCGATCGAGGAGGCCGTCTATATCTCCGACCGCATCGTGCTCCTGTCGCCGCGTCCGGGCCGGGTCTCGCAGATCATCGAGCCCGATATCGACCGCTCGGTCCATCCCGACCGCATCCACCGCGACAAGCACTATCTCGATACGGTCGAGGAAATCTGGCAGGGGCTGAAGCAGTATGTGGATTGAGGCGCTGACATGACCCTGTTCGGATACCGCGTCCCGATGATGGCCTCGCTGCTGGTCTGGGCGCTCGCCTGGGAGATCGTCGGCCGGCTCGATCTGATGCTGATGCTGCCGCCCTTCACCCATGTGCTGGCCGCTGTCGTCGATCTCGTCCAGTTGCCGTCGTGGCAGACGGCAACGATTACTACCCTGCGCGCCTTCGTCGTCGGCATGGCGCTTGCCATTGCCGTCGGCATTCCGCTTGGCATTCTGATGGGACGGGTCAAGATCGCCGACGATCTGCTCGGCATGTGGGTCAACATCTTCACCAGCGCGCCTTTGTCGGCGCTGGTTCCGGTGCTGATGATCCTGTTCGGTTTTGGCGAAAAGAC
>JBGTLX010000326.1:0-6034 GCA_041743855.1 Rhizobiaceae bacterium
GGTCGGGGTGCAGGCGCTGCATCAGGCGGCGGTGCGCCTTGCGGATATCCGCCGCGGTAGCCCCCGCTTCAAGACCAAGGACCTTGTAAGCCTCCTGCTTAGTCATGGCGCCCGAACCTGGCGCAACACCTTGCCGGTCGCTACCATCGGCCTTCGCGTTTTCTCTCCAGACGGGAAAGCGGCCGTCAAGATACGTCTCTAGCAACTGCCGGCTTTCCACGTCCGAACCAAGTTCACCGTGCAGTTCCTCGAGGTCGGTCAAAGGCATCGAGCCGAGGTCTTTGCTTTCATGGCGACCGGCAAGCACCATGCCTTCAAGCGCGCCGGTATCATGGTCGAGATCCATCTCCAGCGCGGCGGTGCGAACCGTAGAACGCCTGCCCGGCGTCTTGCGCTGGTTTGCGCGCGCTCGCCCCGCGCCGTACCAGGCTACCGCGCCAGACAGGATCATACCGCCGACGCCGACGCGCCCCATCAACAGGAACACCAGCCCGACAAGGCCAAGAACCACGGGGCCGGCCAACCGCAATGCTCTCGCCAGGCTTGCCGCGTCGAAGCGGAGAAACACGGCGAGCAGGCTGCCTGTGGCCAGAAGCGCTGCAATCACGCCAAGGACGATGCTCATCCCCCTTTGCCGCCCCGCATGTTCTCGATCATCAACCTGTCCTCGGGTCTGCCGCGCGCCTCCAGCGCCTTGAGGCCGCCTACGGCAAATACGGCGACGGCCGAGAGCAGCCTGGCCAGAGTGGCCGCGGCATTGTGGTCGAAGCGGAACCATGCACCCTTGGACAGCCGGGCAATCTCCTTGAACGCAATCTCGGCCCCAGCATCCCGGCCCTCCTGAAAGACAAAGACCGGAACGCCGTGCAGCCCAAGATTGCCGGCTTGCTCAGCGAGATCGTCGATCGGTTCTTCCATGGCGTCGCCGATATAGACCAGCGCGCTGACCTTTTTCGCAGCCGTCGCTTTCAGCGCATGCGACAACACCTTGCCGATCTGGGTTTGGCCGCCTTGGCAGTCGATGCCAGCCATCAGCTTCTTCAGCGAAGCGGTGTCGGTGACGAATTTCGAGGCTCGGCATTCGCTCAAGCCACGGAAATAGACGAGTTGGACATTAAGGGCTTCCGACCTGCCGACCGCGTCGAACATCTCGGACTGGAGCGTGCGAGCGAGATCCCAGGTCGGCTTGCGGCTCATCGTTGCGTCGAGCGACAGGATCAGCCGGCCCGATCCGCCGCTTTTCCACGAGGCCATCGCCTTCGCCTGCCGGACGAAGGCGTCGATTTCGCCCGCGCCGGATCGCTTTACTGCCGGCTCTGCCGGAATTTTTGTGGGAACGGAAGGCGTCTTGTCGCTCATGCCAATAAACATGTGGCGGCAAGCGATTGCTTGCAAGCCCGGCCACAGCGTCGGCCTTAAAGGAGGCCGAGTTCCGCCAGTTCGCGCCGGAGTTTTTGCGGCATAGCCCGCATGCCTGCCTGTCCCGCGCCGAAATCGGCCGGCGCATCGGCGGGTTTGAGATAACGCCAACCCTGAAAGGCGCGCCGCGGCTGCCAGCCGGTAAGCACCACGACCGGATCGAGGATCAGATGGCAGCGCGAAATACCCTGGCCGTCGATGAAAGGCCGGATTTCAAGCAGTTTTTGGCGGCATTGCACGTTGCCCTTGATCACCCAGTAGAGCGATCCACCATCGGTAAGTTCGGCGGCCCGCGTCGGCGCCATGCGCGTGGTGTGAAACTGCTCGACGGGCTCGCCGGCGCGCCGCCGCTCCTCAAGGCGGAAGGCGATCCATTCCTCGAGATCCTCGACGCTGTCGCAGCCGACACAGAGTTTGATCAGATTCAGGGACATGGCGGAAGGATTAGCGGCTGGGTCGCCCGGGTCAATGGCGGAGGTGGTTATACACAGGAGGCGATGCTGTTCTCGCGACGTTCGTCAAGGTGGACGGACAGCGAGAGCCGACCCTCTGTCGGTAGCTGGTGCGGGATGCTGTCCGCATTTAACTCTTGTGCCCCAATCTGAATCCGGTAGATTTGAATCCGTTGCCGTGGAAAGTGTTCAATTTTAAAGGGACGGCATACACCAAACGGACCTAGCGTGCCCCATCACCAAGGAGGTGACCATGGTACAGGCTGTTTCGACTTCCATCACAAGACGAAATCTGGTTGCAGGGCTGACGCTGACCGCCACCTCGGTGGCTATATTGGCGGGGGCGGATAAGGCGGACGCGCAGGAGAAAAGTCTTTACGAGCGGCTGGGGGGCGTCTTCGCCATTGCAGCGGTGGTGGATCACTTCAGCGACGCCGTCGTGAAGAACCCGATTGTTGGCGAGAAGTCCGAGAACCCGCAGCTGCGGGAATGGCACACCAACAACCTGGGAAGGCTGCCCGGCCTCAAGTTCATGCGGACGCTGTGGGTCTGCGAAGTTTCGGGTGGGCCCTTCAAGTTCGCGGCCACCAAGCCCGGCGCGATGCCGCTGGGCCTTGAGGAGGCCCACCGGGACCTCCGGATCTCTCCGGCTGAATTCGATGAGGTCGCAGCAGAACTCGGGCGGACCCTGGACTTCTTCAAGGTGCCGAAGCAAGAGAACGACGAAGTCCTGGCAGCCTTCGCCGCTCACAAAGACGAGGTTACGGCTGGCTCGGTCGCCGCGCCCTAAGCTCGGCTGAAGCAGCCTGTGGCTCCGAATTTGGACGACCTTCCCAGGTAGAGCTGGATGGGGCGGCTCGGCTTACATCAGCACTCCACGACATTGACCGCGAGCCCGCCGAGGCTGGTTTCCTTATATTTTTCGCTCATGTCCATGCCGGTCTGGCGCATGGTCTCGATCGCGGCGTCGAGCGGCACGAAATGGACGCCGTCGCCCTTGATCGCCAGCGAGGCGGCGGTGACCGCCTTGACCGCGCCAAGCGCGTTGCGCTCGATGCAGGGCACCTGCACCAGCCCGCCGACCGGGTCGCAGGTCATGCCTAGATGATGTTCGAGCGCGATTTCGGCGGCGTTCTCAACCTGCTCCGGCGTGCCGCCCATGACAGCGCACAAGCCCGCCGCCGCCATCGCCGATGCCGAGCCAACCTCGCCCTGGCAGCCGACTTCCGCACCCGAGATCGAGGCGTTGGTCTTGATGATGCCGCCCACCGCTGCGGCCGTCAGCAGGAAGTCGCGAATCGAGTCCTTGTCGGCCTCGACATGAAAATGCAGCCAATAGCGCAACACGGCAGGCAGCGTGCCGGCGGCGCCGTTGGTGGGTGCGGTGACAACCCGTCCGCCCGCAGCGTTTTCCTCGTTGACCGCCATGGCGTAGATCGACAGCCAGTCATTGGCGAGCAGCGGGTTCGGTCGGTTGTTGCGCCATTCCTCCTGCAATTTGTCGTGCAGCCGACGCGCGCGACGGCGCACTTTCAGGCCGCCCGGCATGATGCCTTCCTGCGCCAGGCCGCGCTCGATGCAACCGCGCATGGCGTCCCAGATGTGGTCGAGGCCGGCGTCGAGCTTTTCGCGCGACATATGGATTTCCTCGTTTGCCCGCTTCATCTCGGCGATTGAGAGGCTGCTTTTCGCCGCCATTTCCAGCATTTGCGCGGCGGTGGCGAAGGGATAGGGCACAGGCTTGCCAGATTGAACGGGACCGCGCGTCTTCAGCCGTTGCAGTTCCTCCTCCGAAACGACAAAACCGCCGCCGATCGAATAATAGATGCGCTTAAGCAGCAGCCTGTCGGAGGCATCATAGGCATAAAACGCCATGCCGTTGGCATGGCCGAGCAGCGGCGTCTTCTTGTCGAGGACAAGATCGGTCGCCGGGTCGAAACGGTAGGACGGGTGGCCGGGCGGCGAAATCCGCTTGTCGGCGGTGATCGTAGCGACCAGCGCATCGGATTTGTCGGGATCGACCGTGACCGGGGTCTGGCCGGCCAGACCGAGGATCACCGCGCGGTCGGTGCCGTGGCCGATGCCGGTATAGGCTAGCGAGCCATGCAGGCTGGCGGCGATGCGCTCCACCGACACGCCGGCCGGGCGCGGCCAGTCGCCGCCGGCGAGCTCGTCCAGAAAACGGGCGGCCGCCGTCATCGGGCCCATCGTGTGCGAACTGGATGGGCCGATGCCGATCTTGAAGAGGTCGAAAACCGAGAGGAACAAAGGAGCAGGCTCCTAAAGGATTTAGCCTATCGCATGCACGCCGAAATGCCGCGCTTTTTTCAACGCGCGCTCGGCGGCCGCCGACTTCCGCTAATCCGCCAACGACATCGTAGCCCGGTCGCCGCAAAAAAAAGGCGCGGATGCCCGCGCCTTTTGGGTAATCATTGCGATTTCTGGCTCAGCTTGTCACCAGTACCGCAGCAGTCTCGGAGCCTCCGACCAGCCACACGAGCAGGAGGACGCCCGCGAAACCGACCACTGCTTTGGCTGTCAGGCCCCAGCAGGATTTTGGTGTCGTATCTACCATGTTATCCTGAAACCCTGTTTACGTTCAGCATTCCTGCGATTCGCCGCTTTCCGACGGTCACGCATGGCCGCTCAAATACGCTTTCGGCCAGGTCTTCGCAATCGCAAAAAGGGCGAAAGCGTGGCGGATTGCGCATAGCTGCCATGCAAAGACGTTTACGATTTGAATAAAATCAGAGACTTAAGTCGTGTTAAGCTTAAACGCATTTTCAACAGCTGTGGCGCGATTGTGTTGACGCAATCGTGCCCAGGCAAGGCTATTCAGCCTGCATCCGGTCCTGGGAACATTGAGTCGATGCGGCCAGACAGCCGGTATGTGACAAGCCCTATCCATTCGCGGATCGCCATCGTCGCATTCTGAAGCGAGTCCGCCGGATTGTCGCGAAACAGGCCGACGCCCTCGACGCCGGAGGTGCGATAGTCCACCGGCCAGGGCAGTACCGGAAAACCTGCCTTGCGAAACAGCGCCATCGAACGCGGCATGTGGAAGGCCGATGTGACCAGCAGCCAGGTCTCGCCGGTTTGGGGGCTGACCAGTTCCTTGGTGAACACTGCATTCTCGTAGGTGTTGCGCGAGCGGTTTTCCAGAATCAGCCGCTCGGGCGCAATGCCGAGCGCTGTCAGGAGGCGCGGCGCGGTGTCGGCATCGCCTTCGCCTTGCAGAACCAGCGTTCCCGTGCCGCCGGAAACAACCACTTTGGCATCCGGAAACCGGCGCGTGAGGATCGCCGCTTCGACGAAGCGATCGCCGCCGCTGTTCAACTCATAGCCGCCGCGCGCCAGATTGATCGCGCCCTCGAAACCGCCGCCGAGAACGATGATGCCGGCGACGCTTTCGGGGAGCGCCGGGCGCGGAAAGCGTTCCTCCAAGGGGTTGAGCATCAATGCGCCGACCGAGGTCCAGGCAGACAGTGCGAGAATCAGAAAGGCGGAAATGCCTGTCGATGCGGAAAGCCGCCGCCAGCCGACAAAGCCGGCGAGCAAGGAAGCGAGCAGCAGGAACAGGCAGAAATTCAGCGGCTGTATGAAGAACCAGAAAATCTTGGAAAGAGTGAAGAACATCCGCTACCCCGAAGGCGAGAGGGGGGAAGCCTACCACCATTTGTCCGGTTCGAAGCGGCCGGCGGCCTCTTCGATGACATGGCCGGTCTGGAATAAAGTCTCCTCGTCGAAGGGCCGGCCGATCAGTTGCAAGCCCAGCGGCAGGCCATGCGCGTCGAGGCCGGCCGGAACCGCGATGCCGGGCAGCCCGGCCATGTTGACCGTGACGGTAAAAATGTCGTTCAGGTACATTTTGACCGGATCAGCGGCCATGTCCTCGTCGGCGATGCCGAAGGCAGCCGATGGGGTGGCCGGCGTCAAAATGACATCGACGCCCGCGGCAAAGACGTTCTCGAAATCGCGCTTGATCAGCGTGCGGACCTTCTGCGCCTGCACGTAATAGGCGTCGTAGTAGCCCGCGGAGAGAACATACGTGCCGATCATGATGCGGCGCTTGACCTCGCGGCCGAAACCGGCGGCGCGGGTGTTCTCGTACATCTCCAGAATGTCCTTGCCCGGCACGCGGAGGCCGTAGCGGACGCCGTCAT
>JBGTLX010000327.1:0-9065 GCA_041743855.1 Rhizobiaceae bacterium
CGACACGCTCTACGGCATTCTCCAGAAAGGCGCCGACATCGGCCAGTCCGACGTCGACGGCGCGGCCCGCATGGCGATCGCCGCTGACGATCAGCTGACCCTGCCGACGCTGGAGCGCAAGGGCAAGATGGCGGCGGCCCAAATCGCAACGCGCAAGAAGACCATCTACGCGCGCTCGCTCAACCAGGACGCCTATATGCGCGCGCTGGAACGGTCTGAGCTTGTCTTCGGCATCGGTCCGGCTGGAACCGGCAAGACCTATCTCGCGGTGGCGCACGCCGCCATGCTTCTCGAACGCGGCATGGTCGAGCGCATCATCCTGTCGCGGCCGGCGGTCGAGGCGGGCGAAAGGCTGGGCTTTTTGCCGGGCGACATGAAGGAAAAGGTCGACCCCTATCTGCGGCCGCTCTACGATGCGCTTTACGACATGATGGCGCCCGACAAGGTCGAGCGCGCCATTGCCGCCGAGGTCATCGAGATCGCGCCGCTGGCTTTCATGCGCGGCCGCACGCTCGCCCATTCGGCGGTCATCCTCGACGAGGCGCAGAACACCACGCCGATGCAGATGAAGATGTTCCTGACGCGTTTGGGCGAGAATTCCCGCATGATCGTCACCGGCGACCCGACGCAGATCGACCTTCCATCGAACACCAAGTCGGGCCTTGTCGAAGCGTTGCGCATCCTTGACGGCGTGCCCGGCGCGGTCACCGTTCGATTCAACGACGGCGACGTGGTCAGGCACCCGCTAGTCGCCGAAATCGTTCGGGCGTACGACCGGGACGGCATGCTGGCGCGAGGCCTCGGCGTCACCGAGAATTGATCCTTCGCGCGATGTCCAATCCCGTCCCTGCGCCAATCGCGGTCGCCATCGACATACTTGTCGAAGCCGGCGAGTGGCCGGATGAAAGCGCGCTCGCACTGCTCGCGGAGCAGGCTGTCTCCAGCGTTGTCGCCGAACTCGGCAAGGGAAGTGAAGGGTCGCCCGAACTCAGCCTTGTCTTCACGGACGATCCCCACATCCAAAAGCTGAATGCTGACTGGCGCGGCAAGGACGGCCCCACCAACGTGCTGTCATTCCCGGCTTTTCCGGTTCCGCCCGGCGCTGGGTTGCCGCCGATGCTGGGCGACATCGTGCTCGCCGCTAAAACGGTTTCCCGGGAGGCAAATCTGGACGGCAAGCCCCTGGAGCACCATATCGCTCATCTGATCATCCACGGCTTTCTGCATCTTGTCGGCCACGATCACGAGACGGAAGCCGAAGCCGAGGCGATGGAATCGATCGAGCGCCGGGCGCTGGCAAGGCTTGCCATTCCCGATCCCTACGCTTAACACGAAGATGAACCGACCGGACGACGATGAACGATATTCCAGAAATCGCCGCCAAGCCTGACCAAGGCGGCACGCGAACGCAGCGCGAAAAGACCGAAGAGGGACCGAGTCCGAGTAGTCCCCACTCGTCCGCCACGGCCGAGACGCAGTCCGAAAAACCCGGGTTCCTGGAGCGGCTGACCGGCCTGTTCAGGTCGCGCAACGGCTCGTCCCTGCGTGAAGACATAGCCGCGTCCCTTGCCGAAACGACGAGCGACGCGGAATCGTTCTCGCCCGGCGAGCGCGCCATGCTTCACAATATCCTGCGGCTGCGCGAGGTTCGCGTCGAGGACGTGATGATCCCGCGCGCCGATGTCGAAGCCGTAGAAATCAATACGCGTCTGGGCGACCTCATGGTCGTCTTCGAGCAGTCCGGCCACTCGCGCATGCCGGTCTATTCCGAAACGCTCGACGATCCGCGCGGCATGATCCACATCCGCGACGTGCTGGCGCACATCACCCGTCTTGCCCGCGTCAAGAAGGGCCGCGCGAGCCGGAAGACGCCCGCGGCTGTGGAACTGAATTTTGTCAACGTCGATCTCTTCAGGTCGATCGGCGAACTCGAACTGATACGCACGGTACTGTTCGTGCCGCCTTCGATGCTCGCCTCCGATCTGATGGCGCGCATGCAGGCCACCCGGACCCAGATGGCGCTGGTCATCGACGAGTATGGCGGCACCGACGGTCTTGTGTCGCTCGAAGACATCGTAGAAATGGTCGTCGGCGACATCGAGGACGAACATGATGAGGACGAACCCCTCATCACGCAGACGGGCGACGGCGTCTTCGTCGTCGACGGCAAGGCCGAGATCGACGAGGTCGCCAGAATGATCGGCGAGAATTTCGCCGCCGGCGAGCATGGCGAATATGTCGACACGATCGGCGGCATGATCTTCAACACGCTCGGACGGGTTCCCGCCCGGGGAGAAGTTGTGCAGGCCATTCCCGGCTTCGAATTCCATGTGCTCGATGCGGATCCGCGCCGCGTCAAACGCGTCCGCATCGTCAACATTCTCAAGGCCGAACGTCGCCGCCGCGCCGCCGCGCGTCCCGAACAGGCTTGACGCGGACCGGTCGATTGCTGTTCGCGCAAGGTCGGCTGCTGTTTGGAGCCGCACGTCTCACCTGCTAAAGCTTTTCCCGTGATTCTCTGAAGCGGGACAGCGTATGGAGCGCCTGGCGGGGCGGATAATCTTGCTGTGGGGATGGCGGCGGGCGCTTGTCGCCTTTGCCGCCGGCGCTCTCGCCGTCCTTGCCCAGGCCCCCTACGACTTCTTTGCCGCCGCTTTCGTCTCGTTCCCGGTTCTGGTGTGGCTTCTGGATGGTGCGACGGCTCCGCCGCCGGCCGGGCTCCTGAAACGGCTTGCGCCCGCCTTCGTCACCGGATGGTGGTTCGGCTTCGGCTATTTTCTCGCCGGGCTATGGTGGATCGGCAGCGCATTGCTTGTCGAAGCCGACAGCTTCGCCTGGGCCCTGCCGCTCGCCGTTCTCGGCATTCCAGCCCTGCTCGCGATCTTCCATGGCTTTGCCGCCGTTGTCGCACACCTTGCCTGGACGAATAATATCGGCCGAATCGCCGCGCTTGCCTTTGCTTTCGGGCTTGCCGAATGGCTGCGAAGCTTCGTCTTTACCGGCTTCCCCTGGAATCCCGTCGGCCTCGCGGCGACGCCCGTCCCTCTGTTGATGCAGAGCGTATCGATCACCGGGATGACCGGTATGAATGCGCTGGCAGTGTTCGTCTTTGCCATGCCGGCTCTGCTGGCGGGCAACCGTGGCTGGCGCGCGGGACTTGTCATCTCGATCCTGCTCGTCGCGTTCCATGCCGCGTTCGGGTTCTATCGGCTGGCCGCGCCTCAAGGCCAAGCGGACAGGCAACTGGCTGTCCGGATCGTTCAACCAGATGTCGACCTTTCCGAAAAGTGGGACGACAGCGTTCGCGATCGGATTTTCGCGGATACCATGTCGCTTTCAGCGCAGCCGCCGCAATCGGGCATGCCGACACCTCAACTCATCCTTTGGCCGGAGACGGCGGTGCCGTTTCTGTTCACCGAGCGCCCCGGAATGCTGACCGCCATCGGCGACATGTTGGATGAAGGACAAATGCTCATGACCGGGGCGGTTCGCGCCGAGCCGGTGGCTGAGGACGGCGGCCGGGAACAATATTACAACTCGGTCGTCGCCGTCGGCGACACCGGGGAGATCGTCGACGCCGTCGACAAGGTTCATCTCGTGCCGTTTGGGGAATACCTGCCCTTCGCCGATGTTCTGGCTCGTTTCGGGCTGGAGCAACTTGTCGCAGGACCGATGACTTTCGTGGCAGGCAGCGAACGGCGCGCCATCGTGCTGCCAGGCGGCGTCGCGGCCTTGCCCTACGTCTGCTACGAGATCATTTTTCCGGACCTGCTCCTCGACGCTCCGTCGGCTGATCTGCTGATCAATGTCACCAATGACGCTTGGTTCGGCGACACGCCCGGACCATATCAGCACTTTCGGCAGGCGCAGATCCGGGCAGTGGAAAGCGGACTTTCCCTGCTCCGCTCGGCCAATACGGGGATCTCTGGGATGATCGATCCGCGCGGCCGCGTCGTGGACGCCCTGGCGATGAACGTGCGCGGCGTTGTCGATGTAATCGTGCCGATTCCCGGCCAAGAGAGTTCGAACACCGACTGGATCGCCGTGTTGAATCCGCATTTCAATGGGTTTGCAGTTCTCTTTCTGTTTGCGGCATTTGCGGGCCTGAGCAGGCTGCGGCAACGGGTCGAGGAGAATTGACAGCGCGTCTTTGAGGAACCCATAGTGTGGAGTCTCTCAGCAGGATGTAAGTAGCCGCTTTAGCAGCAATTGTTGGCCAATCTTCTGATGGATAACGTAAACAGAAAAGCCGGCAAGGATCGGCGAGGATAAAATGATCGACAAGGAAAATAAGAAAAAGCCGAACCCGACTGACATACATGTCGGGAGCAGAATACGGCTTAGACGAAATATGTTAGGGATGAGCCAGGAAAAGCTGGGAGAAAATCTCGGCATTACATTTCAGCAAATCCAGAAATACGAAAAAGGAACAAATCGGGTTGGGGCGAGCCGGCTCCAGGCCATTGCCTCTATTTTCGGCGTCCCGGTCGGGTTCTTCTTCGAGGACCTTCCCGGTCAGGACAGCGCAGTCGGCCGGGGATTTGCCGAGGACGCCTCGATGAACCTTGCCGTCGAGTTCTGTACAAGCGCCGAAGGATTGCAGCTCAATCGCGCCTTCGTCAAGATTGCGGATCAAAAGGTTCGGCGCAGGATCATCGAACTTGTCAAATCGCTTTCAGCCGACGAGACCGATTCCGCCTGACGCTTGCGGTCGGCCCGTTGCCGTTCGATCGAACGAACGCGACGACCTCCTCTTCGTTGAAATCAGAAAGTCAGCTTGACGACATTGGCCGGCCATCGCTAACAGGTGACCGCCCTATCGGTTTCCTGCCGGTCAGGCTTTCAAGAGGGGACACCCGTGACGCGGCAGAACTATCTTTTCACTTCGGAGTCCGTCTCCGAAGGTCATCCCGACAAGGTTTGCGATCGCATTTCCGACGAGGTCGTCGATCTCGTTTACCGGGAAGCGAAAAAGACCGGAATGGACCCGTGGGATGTGCGCGTGGCCTGCGAGACCCTCGCCACGACCAACCGGGTGGTGATCGCGGGTGAAGTGCGCGTGCCGCCGACGCTGCTGAAGAAAGACAAGAACGGCGATATCCTGACGAATGCCGGCGGCTTTCCCATCATCAACCCCTCGAAGTTCAAATCGGTGGCACGCAAGGCGATCCGCGCGATCGGCTACGAGCAGGCCGGCTTTCATTGGAAAACCGCAAGGATCGACGTGCTTCTGCACGGCCAGTCGGCCGACATTGCCCAAGGCGTCGACAACGCCGCCGACCGTCAGGGCGAGGAGGGTGCGGGCGACCAGGGCATCATGTTCGGCTATGCTTGCCGCGAAACACCCGATCTCATGCCGGCCCCGATCTATTACAGTCACAAGATACTGGAACTGCTGGCTGCGGCGCGCCACGAAGGCAAGGGCGACGTCGGCAAGCTCGGTCCGGACGCCAAGAGCCAGGTTACCGTGCGCTACGAGGGCGGCGAGGCGGCGGAGGTGACCCAGATCGTGCTCTCGACCCAGCACCTCAACGAAAGCTGGGATTCCGCGAAGGTTCGCAACGTCGTCGAACCCTTCATCCGCGAGGCGCTCGGCGAATTGAGGATTGCCGCCGACTGCAACTGGTACATCAATCCGACCGGCAAATTCGTCATTGGCGGCCCGGACGGCGACGCCGGCCTCACTGGCCGCAAGATCGTCGTCGACACCTATGGCGGCGCGGCCCCGCATGGGGGCGGCGCGTTTTCGGGAAAGGACACCACCAAGGTTGATCGCTCGGCGGCCTACGCGGCGCGCTATCTGGCCAAGAACGTGGTCGCAGCCAAGCTAGCCGACCGCTGTTCGATCCAACTGGCCTACGCGATCGGCGTTGCTCAGCCGCTGTCGGTCTATGTCGACCTTTACGGGACCGGCAAGGTCGACGAGGCCGCCTTGGAAACCGCTTTGCGCGAGGTTATGGACCTGTCGCCGTCGGGCATCCGCCGTCACCTCGACCTCAACAAGCCGATCTACGCGAAAACGGCGGCCTATGGACATTTTGGGCGCAAACCCGGCCGCGACGGCTCGTTCTCGTGGGAGCGAACCGACCTCGTCAAGGCCCTCAAGGATACGCTCGCCGTCTAAAAGGCCGCCGCGCCATGAAGGAAGCCCCGCGCAACAGCCGGTCGACCGAAGCATTCTTTGGCCGACGTAGCGGCAAGACCATGAGCCCGCACCAGGCAGCAGCGCTGGAAGCGGGGCTGGTTCTCCAGGGTCTCGATCTGGCGCTACCGGCGCCGGTGGATCTGCGCGATTGCTTTCCAGTTCCGGTCGGCGAGATTCGCCTCGAAATCGGCTTTGGCGGAGGTGAGCATCTCCTTTCCGAAGCCCGGTCGCATCCGGCAACCGGCTTCATCGGGGTGGAGCCATTCGTCAATAGCATGGCCAAGCTGATGTCGGCCTTAGATCAGCAACTGTTGGGAAACCTTCGCATCTATGACGATGATGCGACGCGCGTACTCGACTGGCTGCCTGACGCGTCGTTGAATGGCATCGACCTTCTCTATCCCGACCCTTGGCCGAAAAAGAGGCATTGGAAGCGGCGCTTCGTCAACGCCACAAATCTCGACCGATTCGGGAGGGTCATGCGGAGCGGCGGTATTTTCCGGTTCGCCTCCGACATCGCCGAGTATGTCAACTGGACGTTGCTCGAAGTCCGCGCGCATGGCCAATTCGAGTGGCAAGCCGCCGACGCAAACGATTGGCGATGCCCTTACGAAGGGTGGCCTGGCACACGCTACGAGGCTAAGGCAATCCGCGAGCACCGCGAACCCGCCTATCTGACATTCAAGCGCAAGTAGCGGCGCGGGACGCCTTGCCGCTTCGACGGCGAACTGCCAAGATATCTCGGAGAATGCAGCAGGCATTCATGAATGTCCGTCTGCTGCGTTGAAGCAAGGTCTGGCCGCTGGACGCGGGCATTCCAAGCGGTTCGGGAGGAGTTGCGTATCGCCGCGTTGCACCGACCGGCATTCATGCCGGCATAGCGTGCAGTGCGGCCGAACGGTGCACGCATTCGCTGCGTGTTATGGTTCAGCAGACTTCCCGGGCAGACTGGAGCAGCGAAGAACCGGTGCAGAGCCGGCATCTCGACTGGAAATTCGATAGGTTCCGCCGCTGTCAGAATGGCGGGCCGACAACAATGGAGAGTAACGGATGAAGAGGTTTGTTTTGGCAACGGTGCTGGCCGGCGCGCTGGCGCTGCCCGCATTGGCCGCGGATTACAAGATCATGGCGCCTGCGGCCCCCGGTGGCGGCTGGGACCAGACCGCGCGCTCGATGCAGAGCGCCCTGCAGGACGAAAAAATCTCGGAAAGCGTGCAGGTGACCAACGTGCCCGGCGCCGGCGGTACCATCGGCCTTGCGCAGTTCGTCAACCAGGCCTCAGGCGACCCGTCGCAGCTGATGGTCACCGGCTATGTCATGGTCGGAGCGATCTTGACCAACGCCTCGCCGGTGACGCTGGACCAAGTGACCCCGATCGCCCGCCTGACCGGCGAGTATGAAGCGATCGTCGTTCCGGCGGCTTCCGACATCAAGGATATGGCTGGGCTGGTCGAAAAGCTGAAGGCTGATCCGGGGGCTGTTTCTTGGGGCGGCGGCTCGGCCGGCGGCGCCGACCACATCACGGCGGGGCTGATCGCCAAGGCTGTCGGCGTCGACCCGACCAAGGTCAACTACATCGCATTCTCCGGCGGCGGCGAGGCGCTGGCGGCTATCCTTGGCGGCCAGGTCACGGTCGGCATTTCTGGCTACAGCGAGTTCGCTTCGCAGATCGAGGCAGGCGCCCTGCGCATTATCGGTATTTCCAGCGACGAGAAGGTGGAGGGCATCGATGCCCCGACCTTCAAGGAAGCCGGCGTCGATGTGTCGATTCAGAACTGGCGCATGGTCGCCGGAGCGCCCGGCATCACGGACGAGCAGAAAGCCGCCGTGGTCGCCGACATCGACAAGATGGTTCAGTCGGCAAGCTGGCAGAAGACGCTCGCCGACAAGGGCTGGGCCAACACCTACCTCGCGGGCGACGCCTTCACCACGCAGCTCAAGGCGGACACCGAGGCAACCGCGGCGATCCTGAAAGACATCGGCCTGGTGAGATGAGCCAGGCTGAACAGCCGCGCCAAGAGCGCCGCCCCGATCGGGCGGCGCTTGTCATTGCCGTCGTGCTCTTGGCCGTCTCGGTGGTGATCGCCTGGAGCACCTACAATACTGGCGGCGCCGGGAACACGACACGCATCGGCCCCAAGACATTCCCGTATGTGATTGCCGCCTGCCTGTTCATCCTTGCCATTTTCACCGTATTTGCCGCATTGCGCGGCGATTTTCCGGCGCGCCCGGACCAGAATGTCGGACCCATGGTCTGGATCGTAGGCGGGCTGGTGGCCCAGATGTTGCTTTTAAATGTCGCAGGCTTTTCGATCGCCACCGGCCTGCTTTTCGCCGCCACCGCGCGCGGCTTTGGCAAAGGCCCGTTCTGGCTGACGATCCCGATTGGCGTCGTCCTCGCCTTTATCATCTGGGTCATCTTCGCCAAGGGATTGCAGCTAAATCTGCCTGCCGGCCCGATCGAAAGCCTTGTCTGAGAGATTGAGGGATCGATCATGGATACTTTCAGTCTGCTCGCTCAGGGACTGCTCGTAGCGACCGAGCCCATGAATCTCTTCTACGCGCTGGTCGGCGTTACGCTCGGCACAGCAGTCGGTGTGCTGCCGGGCATCGGCCCGGCCTTGACCGTGGCGCTGCTCCTTCCCGTCACTTACAAGCTTGATCCGGCCGGCTCGCTGATCATGTTCGCCGGCATCTACTACGGCGGCATGTATGGCGGGTCGACGACGTCGATCCTCCTGAATACGCCTGGCGAAAGCGCCTCGATCGTCACCGCGCTTGAAGGCAACAAGATGGCTCGGGCCGGGCGTGGCGGCCCTGCGCTTGCAACCGCAGCCATAGGCTCCTTCGTCGCCGGGCTGATCGCCACGCTGGGATTGGCTTTCATCGCGCCGTGGGTTGTCAGCATTGCGCTGTCATT
>JBGTLX010000328.1:0-3245 GCA_041743855.1 Rhizobiaceae bacterium
CACGCCGACCATTTCGCGGCCGGTCGATTTGTTGAATTCCTCGACCTCCGGCATCGGCTCGGTCAGGAGATACATGTGCTCCATGGCCAGCACCGGCAGCTCGACGCCGACCATGCGGCCGATCTCGCGCGCCCACAGCCCGCCGCAATTCACCACATGCTCGGCCTTGACCGTGCCCTTCTCGGTGATGACGTTCCAGGCGCCGTCCGGCTCCTGCGTCAGTTCCTTGACCGGATTGCGCAGCACAATCTCGGCGCCGAGCTTCTTCGCGGCCTTGGAATAGGCGATTGTCGTGCCCGACGGATCGAGATGGCCCTCGACCGGGTCCCACATGGCGCCGACGAAGTTGGTCTCGTCCATCAGCGGAAACATCGATTTCGCTTCCGACGGCGTGATCAACTCGGTGTCCATACCGAGATAGCGGCCCTTGGCGTGCGCCAGCCGCAGAAAATCCATTCGCTCGGGCGTATCGGCCAGCATGACGCCGCCGGTCAGGTGCAACGAGCAGGACTGGCCTGAAATCTCCTCCAACTCCTTGTAGAGCTGCACCGTATAGGCCTGCAGCTTGGCCACGTTGGGGTCGCCGTTCAGCGTGTGAAAACCGCCCGCCGCATGCCAGGACGAGCCGGAAGTGAGCTCGGAACGCTCGATCAGCATGATATCGGTCCAGCCGGCCTTGGCCAGATGGTAGAGCACCGAACAGCCGACGACGCCGCCGCCGATGACAACCGCTTTGACGTGGGATTTCATGAAGTTCCGGTCCATTGCTGGGTCTTTGAGTCAGATGGTCAGGCGACGGCGACCGCTTCGATCTCGAGCAGCCAGCTCTCGTCGAAAATGCCGGTGATGATCGTGGTGAGGCCGATCGTGCGCCCCGCCAGCACTTCGTTGCGCACCTTGCGATAATCCGCAATGTATTGCCGGTCGGAGAGAAAGATCGTGACCTTGACGAGATTGTCGAGGGTCATGTCGGCGGCGCGCAATTGCGCGATGACGTTCGCCCAGCACAACCGCGCCTGATCCTCGAAGCGTTCGGGCACATAGCCGTCGACCGCCGCCGGAATCTGGCCGCTGATATAAAGCGTCCGGGCAGCATTGGTAACTTCCATCGCCTGCGCATAGCCGCCGACCGGTTGCGGCGCGTCGGGCGCGTTGATGGGGCGGAGTTTCATTGCAGGCTTTCTAATCCGGCAGCTTGGCCGGTTGCGTGAACATAGCGTAGATCGGAAGACGCAGTGTTTTCCGCCAGCCTGCCATCCAGCGCTGCGAGGATCGTTTCGCAGACGGCGGTGCGGTGTTTGAGAACGTCGGCGTTCCAGAAACGGAGGATTGAGTAGCCGTGCGCTCGCATGAATTCATCGCGGCGACGATCGTATTGGCTGTCGGCGTGTTGCGAGCCGTCGATTTCCACGACAAGCTTGGCCTTTCTGCAAGCGAAGTCAGCGAAATAGGGTCCAATAGGGACTTGGCGGGTGAAATGGTGGCCAGCGAGCTTGCGTCCTCTTAGGTCCAGCCAGAGCAAGCCTTCCGCGCTATTTTCTAGCCATCGCAGGGACTTCGCACGTTCTGTTGTGCCCGGCTTCCGGCGGCTCCTGGATTTCTTCGGTTCAGACCCCCTCTCCGTCTCGGCTTCGCCTCGACACCTCTCCCCCACTTCGTGAGGGGAGAGGATGGGCGCCGCAGCTGCGGCAGGCCTATCCTCTCCCCCTTCAGGGGGAGAGGTGTCGAGGGCTTCTTCAGCCCGAGACGGAGAGGGGGGATTGTTCATCGAGTCAATTGGTCAGACCGGAGTGGGGGTCAATCATTCGTCATCGGAGTTATCAAAAATCCGTAGGCGCGCCGCCCTCGGCGACGCGCTTGTCGACAAAGGCGTTCAGCTCTTCCTCGATCGCCGCATCCATATAGGGTCTTTCGTAAGCCGCGAGCCGCTCTTTCCACACCCGGTTCGCCTTGTGGATCGCGGTCGGGCTGCCAGCCTCGGCCCAGCTTTCATAATTTCGCCAGTCGGAAATGATCGGGGCATAAAAGGCGGTCTTGTAGCGGTCCTGCGTGTGCTGCGTGCCGAAGAAATGGCCGCCCGGACCGACCGACTGGATCGCGTCGAAGCCAAGCGCCTCGTCCGACAGGTCGAGCGGCGTCAGGAACTCCGAAACCATCTGCAACAGGTCGATGTCGAGCATGGTCTTTTCGTAGGAGCAGCACAGCCCGCCTTCGAGCCAGCCGGCCGAATGCAGCACGAAATTCGCGCCGCCCTGGACCGCGCCCCACAGCGAAAACACGCTTTCGTAAGCCGCCTGCGCATCGACCGTGTTGGCCGCGCAGACATTCGAGGTGCGGTAGGGGATGTTGTAGCGCCGCGCGAGCTGCCCGCCGATCATCTGCGCCTTCATGTATTCCGGCGTGCCGAAAGCCGGCGCGCCCGATTTCATGTCGACGTTCGAGGTGAAGCCGCCATAGCCCACCGGCGCGCCCTTGCGCACCATCTGGGTGAAGGCGATGCCCGAAAGCGCCTCGGCGTTCTGCTGGACCAGCGCGCCCGCGACCGTCACCGGAGCCATGGCGCCGGCCAGCGTGAACGGTGTGACGATAACCAGCTGGCCGTGGCCAGACATCTGGATGATGCCTTCCATCATCGGCACGTCGAGTTTCAGCGGCGAGTTGGTGTTGATGATCGTGTAGGTGCAGGGATAGTCGAGCAGTTCTTCCTGCGTCTTTGCGTGCACGATGCGGGCGATCTCGATGCCGTCGAGGTTGCGTTCCTTGCCCAGCGAGTAGATGTGCGAGACCTTGTCGGAAAGCAGGCTGATGTCGCGCAGCGCCTCCAGATGGCGGATCGCCGGGTGGAGGTCGATCGGCTCGACCGGATAGCCGCCCATGCATGAAATCACGTTGTGCATCTGCGCCAGCTTGATGAAATTGCGGAAATCCGCCTGGTTGCCGGAGCGCCGTCCGCGGTCAGTGTCGGAACAGTTCGGCGCCGATCCCATCTGCGCGAAGATCAGATTGTTGGCGCCGAAACGAATGTCGTGCGCGCGGTTGCGCGCATGCATGGTGAATTCAGGCGGGGCCGATGTGATCGTATCCAGAATCATGTCGCTGTCGAAGCGCACCCGCTCCGCGCCCTCGCGCACGTCGGCGCCGTGCGCCTTCATGATCGCGCGCGCTTCCTCGTGCAGCACGTCGACCCCGATCTCACGCAGCACCCGCAGCGAGGCGAGGTGGATCGATTCGAGTTCGTCGGCCGA
>JBGTLX010000329.1:0-4491 GCA_041743855.1 Rhizobiaceae bacterium
GCCGGTTTGCCTACCACATGCAGGCCGTGCGGGATCAGCGTGTATTCTAGGTCGAGGATCTGCTGCCCGAGATCGAGGCTGATCGCATCGGCATCGCCGTTCCAGGCGGGTTCTGCCTCGGCAAGGTCGACGGCAGCCGCCTGCGCCTGGATCAGCACGCACAGATCGGCCCGTTCGGACCAGGCATCGGGGGTCAGCCCGCGCCAGCGCTCGATCGTCGCCTTCAGGTCGAGCAGGCCGCGATAGAGGCCGGCATGGGCGATGGGCGGGGTCAGGTAGCTGATCAGCGTCGCCGCAGAGCGCCGCTTGGCGATGGCTCCTTCCGACGGATTGTTGGCCGCATAGAGATAGATGTTGGGCAGATCGCCGATCAGGCGGTCGGGCCAGTCCCTTGCCGACAGGCCGGACTGCTTTCCGGGCATGAATTCCAGCGAACCGTGCGTGCCGAAATGCAGGACCGCGTTCGCGCCGAAATCCTCGCGAATCCAGCGGTAGAAAGCTGCAAAGGCGTGCGTCGGCGCGAAACCCTTTTCGAACAGCAGCCGCATCGGATCGCCTTCATAGCCGAAGGCCGGCTGGATGCCGACGAAGACATTGCCGAACTCCGCGCCGAGCACGAAGATGGTCGAGCCGTCGCTCTGCTGGCGGCCGGGCGCCGGACCCCACTGTTTTTCGATGTCGTAAAGCCAGCGCTCGCGCCGGACATGCGTGTCGACAGGAATGCGCGCATGGACGTTGGCATGCGCGCCGAAACGCTCGCGGTTGCCGTCGATGAGTTTTGCCCGCAATTCGTCGACGGTTGGGGGAACTTCGACGCGGTAGCCTTCGCGCTTCAAGGCCGACAGGGTTTCGTGCAGCGAGGCGAAGACCGACAGATAGGCGGCGGTGCCGGTGTTGCCGGCGTTCGGCGGAAAATTGAAGAGCACGACCGCCACCTTGCGGTCGGCGCGCTGCGTGCGGCGCAGCGTAACCAGCCTGTCGACGCGGGCGGCCAGCATCTCGGCGCGCTCGATGCAGGAGTGCATGTCGCGGTCGTTCTCGCCGGGGCCGAATGTACAGCCGCGATGGCAGCCGGCACAGGCCTTGCCTGCGTGGTCGGAGCGGCCGCCGAAGACGATAGGCCCGGTCGCGCCGTCGAGTTCGGGGATCGCCACCATGATGGTAGATTCCACCGGCAGGAGGCCGCGATCCGAAGCGCCCCATTGCTCCAGCGTCTGCAATTCGGCCGGGTGTCCCGCCATGTAGGGCACGTCGAGCCGCGCCAGCATGTCTTCGGCTGCTTTGGCGTCGTTGTAAGCCGGGCCGCCGACCAGCGAGAAGCCGGTGAGCGACACCAGCGCGTCGACGGTCGTGCGGCCGTCGCGCAGGAAGAACTTTTCGATGGCCGGCCGGCAGTCCAGGCCGCTGGCGAAGGCCGGGACGACATTCAGCCCGCGCGCCTCAAGGGCCCGAATGACGCCGTCATAATGATCGGCGTTGCCGGCCAGCATGTAGGAGCGAAGGCCGAGAACGCCGACCGTGCCGCGATGTCCCTGCGCCGGCAGCGCGTCGGCGGTTTCGGAAATCCGGCCTTTCATGCGCGGATGATAGATGCCGACTTCCGGATAGGCGACCGGGGGCGCGACCTTGAGCGCGCCGCGCAACCGCCGCCGCTCGCCGTCGGCATAGCGGTCGATCAGAGCGCGGATCATGTTGGCGATGTTCTGGTCGGAACCGGCCAGCCAGTATTGCAGGGTCAGGAAATAGGCGCGCACATCCTGCGCGGTGCCGGGAATGAAGCGCAGGATCTGCGGGATGCGCTTCAGCATCTTCATCTGCCGCGCGCCGGCGCTGGCGTTTCGATCCTTGCCTGAGCCCTTGAGCCGCTTCAGGAAGCCGAGCGCGCCGCCCTGCGGCGTGTCCATGCGGAACCTGCCGATCCGCGTCAGCTTCGTCACTTCGCTGTCGGACAGGATGCTCACGATGGCGTCGCAGTTTTGCGCCCGCGCCTTCAGGTCCGTCATGATCTCGGTGAAGTGGCTCTCCAGAAAGAGCATGGCGCAGACCAAGATGTCGGCGCGCGCAATGTCGGCGCGGCAGCGGGCAAGGCCGTCCTCGTCTCCCGAAAATTCGGTGGCGGCGTGCAGCGTGATCGACAGTCCGGGAAGCTCGCGCAGCAGCATCTGGCGGGCGCGGTCCGTAGCGCTGGCGAGATGCGTGTCCATGGTCACGATGACCACGCGCACCGGGACCACGCCGACGGGCCCGGCACGCATGGACGTGGCGTCAGCGGCTGTAATGGGCCTTGGCATCGTATAGCGCCTCGACGGTTATCAGTTTCAGCCCCTGCTCGGAGGCATATTTCTCGGTGTTGCGGCGGGCTTTCCCGCGCACGAAGAAGGGTATCTTTTTCAACTCGCGCTCAGCCTCGTCGGCCCAGGTCGCCGGCATCTCGATCAGCGGGTTTCCGGCCGCCGGCTCGCGCTCGTCGCGCGCGCTGCTTTCGGGGACGCTAGCCCCCTGGGAGAGATGCGAGGGCTGCGCCGTGTCGTTGAACTCGAAATCGTCGCGGAACATGTGGAGGAGATGCTCCTCGAGCCCCATCATCAGCGGGTGGACCCAGCTGTCGAAAATGACGTTGGCGCCCTCATGGCCCATTTGCGGCGAATAACGCGCCGGAAAATCCTGGACGTGCACGGGCGACGAAATCACCGCGCAGGGAATGCGCAGGCGCTTGGCGACATGACGCTCCATCTGCGTGCCGAGCACCAGTTCAGGCTGCGCGGCGACGATGGCGTCCTCGACTTCGAGATGGTCGTCCGAAATCAGCGGCTCGACGCCGTACTCGGCGGCTGCAGCGCGAACCTCGCGGGCAAATTCGCGGGAGTAGGTGCCGAGGCCGCAGACAGTGAAGCCGAGTTCCTTCGCCGCGATGTGGGCCGCGGCGACGGCATGGGTGGCGTCGCCGAAGATGAAGACGCGTTTTCCCGTGAGGTAAGTCGAATCGACCGAGCGCGAATACCAGGGCAGACGCGAACCCGAGACCGGGATTTTTTCCCGGGCGATGCCGGCCGCGTTGGCGACCGCCTCGACGAACGCGTTGGTCGCGAGCGCGCCGATCGGCGGCAAGGTCACGCTCGGCTGGCCGTGGTTGCGCTTCAGCCACTCGGCGGCGACCGAGGCGATCTCCGGATAGAGTACGATGTTGAAATCGGCCTCAGGCAATCTTGCCAAGTCGGCGACGCTGGCGCCGAGCGGCGCGACGACATTGATGGTGATGCCGAGGCTTTCCACCAGTTTCGTAACCTCGACGATGTCGTCGCGATGGCGGAAGCCGAGCGAGGCGGGGCCAAGAATGTTGCAGGTTTTTCCCGGCGCGCGGGCAACAGCCGGACCGGCCCCCGCCGGGGCGAAGGCGCGCACCAGCCGGTAGAAGGTTTCGGCGGCGCCCCAGTTTTCTTTCTTCTGGTAGGACGGCAGGTCGAGCGCCACCACCGGAATGTCGAGATTGAGCGCGGCGGCCAGTCCGCCGGGATTGTCCTGGATCAGTTCTGCCGTGCACGACGCGCCGACCAGGACGGCGTCGGGGCGGAAGCGTTCTACCGCATCCCTGCAGGCGGTCTTGAATATCTCCGCCGTGTCGGAACCGAGATCGCGCGCCTGAAAGGTGGTGTAGGTGACCGGCGGGCGCGTGTCGCGACGCTCGATCATGGTGAACAGCAGGTCGGCGTAGGTGTCGCCCTGCGGCGCATGCAGGACATAGTGGACGCCCTTCATGGAGGCGGCGATGCGCATCGCGCCAACATGCGGGGGACCTTCATAAGTCCAGACGGTGAGCTGCATCAGGCGCTCACTTTCAGCCGCTCGCGGCGATTGAACGGACGCACGAACAGTTCAGCCAGATCGCCGGCCTGCTCGTAGCCCTGCACCGGGGTGAAGACCAGTTCGATCGACCATTTGGTGGCGATGCCCTCGGCTTCGAGAGGATTGGCCAGCCCCATGCCGCACACGACGAGATCGGGTTTTGCTGCGCGGCAGCGGTCGAGCTGCTTGTCGACGTCTTGGCCTTCCGAGACGAAGACATGGTCAGGCAGCAGCTCGAATTCGCCGGCGAGATGATGGCGGTGCAGGAACGGCGTGCCGATCTCGACGATCTCCATGCCGGCTTCCCGGTACAGAAAGCGCGCCATCGACGGCTCGAGCTGCGAATCGGGAAAGAAGAAGAGGCGCTTGCCGGCAAGTATGGCCCGGAATTTTTCGACCGTCATGCGGGCCCGCGCCCGGCCGGGCGCGGTGATCGCGGCGAAACGGCCGGGTTCGACGCCGAACGCATCTGCGGCGGCCTTCAGCCAGCCTGTCGTGCCTTCCTCGCCCAGCGGGAAAGGGGCGAGCAGATGTCTTGCGCCGCGGCCCTCCAGCGCCTTCGCCATTTCGCCGAGGAAAGGTTGCGCCAGCAGCAACCGCGTGTTCGGCCCGACATGGGGGAGCGCGGTCGAGGAGCGCGGTGGCAGG
>JBGTLX010000330.1:0-6810 GCA_041743855.1 Rhizobiaceae bacterium
GCGGCAGGCTCGGGCGCTGCGGTTTGCCCGGCTGCCGGCATTGCCCCCGCCATCGCCAGGGACAGCACTGTGGCTCCCGTGATGCGGAAAAAAATCATGGGTCGAACCGCGGCGCGGTTTCGTCGAGGATGGCGTTGGCGCGTTCGATGGCGGCGCGAGGATCGAGCCCTTCCGCGAACACGGCGCTCGACAGCGCCACGAAATCGGCTCCCGTCGCGGCGACCGCTTCGACCGAGGCGATGTCGGACCCGGCCATGACGATCACCGGCACCTGGATCATCTCGGCCCACCAGCCGCCGAGCGACAGATTGCGCGAATGCGGCTCGGGCTTGTTGTCGTAGCCGAACCGGCCGAAGAAGATATAGTCGGGGCGAAGCTCGCCGAGCGCCAGCGCATCGTCGCGGGTTTTCGCGCCGCCGGCGCCGACCGTGCTTTTGGGGTGGAAATTTTCCATGGCCTCGGTCAATGCTACCTTGCCGCCGTCGATGTGGATGCCGTCTGCTTTCGCCCGCCCGGCGATGCGGGTGTCGTCGGCGACGATCGCGGCGATGCCCGCGCCTTGCGCGATCGGCACAATGCGCTCGGCGAAATCTTGGAACGACGCCTCGTCCATGCCGTTGGCCGGCAGGATGATCGAGGCGATGTCGCCGCCCGAAATCGCCGCCGAAAAACGCGCCGCGAAACCATCGACGCTTTCGCCCGAAGGAGCGATCAGCACGATGCGGCAGCGATTGGGCGGCGAGGTCACGGTCATATGGCGGTCTTTTCGGGATGTGACGCCTATGCAGGGCGATGTTGGTTGGATTGGGGCATAGACGAAAGGCGGGGATTTGGACAGGCGAGTGCCTGGAGGGCCGATGTAGCCCGCAGACGACGTGATTAACGCTCAGATGTCTGGGGAGTGAAGATTCAAGAAATCCACGTACCGGCTGTTGCTACCGGCGATCCCATGCTCGCTTACCGGAAATCGAACCAAACCCGCAGACTTGAATTCCACAATCAGGTCATCGTATTCTAGCCCCTCTCTCAGCCAGCCGACCCGAGGATTGATTGCACCGAAACCGTCACGGTCGATCAATGTCGACCAAAAGTTGATTACCGCAGCATCCGTATGATGAAGCGACTCTGATGGTGACCATGATTCCGATGGAAACTGCCAAGCGTCGATCCACCGGAGGCCGGCGCAATTGAAAGTGGGGCATGTTAAATAGAACTTTTCAACATGAGGGCTATGAACCACTTTAACCTGTCTGGTGTCTTTTTCTCGAGCCACCCATAGCTTCCGTTGGGCGACCGAACGAGTAGGGCGGGCATAGTCCCGCCAGTCGTCGTACGGCTTAATCGTTTCTCTCGCTGCGGCATCGGGCACGGAACCAAGATTTCGTGAGATTATCCTAACCGCTTCGGAGGCGGACGACTTCATCCATTCCTTGCCGTCGATACCGAGCGCCTTGGCAAAGAGTTTGTGAATGCCGCGCTCAATTTGTCCAATAGGCTGCGGATTGTCGGAAGGAATGGACCATGTTGCTACGACAACTATTTCGCGCGGCGAGTGGCTATACGCCTGGCGAAGTCGCTGTGGCCATCGAATCCTTGCCGATCTTTACCAAATCAGGTCGCAGCGGGTCTTGAATCGCGTAGATGACCTGTCGAGTTCGCGTCGTCTCCTCCGGGACGACCGCAATTAGCCGGTTACTGGGGATGCGCCACTCGACACGTAAAGCCGAGTGGTCCGATAGGCCAGCCAATCTGGTGTCGTGCAGATATTCGCAACTTGTCACAGATTCAATGAAGTGGTCGGCTGCGAAAACCTGGTCCAGCCGGAACCCGTTTTTTGCTCGCGTACTGAACCAAGTATACTCCCGCGCCGTTGGATTTCGGTAGCGCCAGACATCTTTCACTCGGCTTCGACCAAACGCGTCGAAGTGGTCGGATGCAATGAAGCGAGTTGCACCTTCAGCGAGGTCGATGTGATTGTTGCCAGTATTAAAATCGCCAATGAAGATATCAGGTCCATTTTCTTGGTTGGCTGCTCGGTTCATGGCGATCCAGTAAGGAAGCTTCGCTGTATCCAATGGCATGTAGACGGCGCATAGCTTGCCCCACCCGAATTCCACGACCCATAGGTGCCGTTGATCGGCTACGCTTTCATCGAGAGGATAAGCCTTCCTAATCGGCTCGCGGCTGGCGATTAGTACAGAATTCGCTCTCTCTCCCGTTGCCGGGTGGCTGATTTCGTAACCCAAGCCAGCCAAGCAGGATTTGATTGTGGTACCCGCGGCATTGTTCCTGAATTCAGTGATAATGAGAACGTCCGCATCGAATTCTTCCAGTTTATTCAAAATCCGACGGCAACGATTTTTTCTGCCGCCGCCATGTTGAATATTCCACGCGACAATTGATCTGCAGTCCATCTTTGACATCCGTATGATAACCCCAGGCGCGCGACGAATTGCACGACGAAAGCAGTTTACCCCAAGTGCATCTGGCTGACGCGTGTCATTGCAGAAGCTGCAACCGGCACGACTCACCCAAGGTATCGGAAAAGAAGCCAACCGTCCTTTTAATGCGGCGGTTTACGCATGTTTGCGGTCGCGCGGCAAAAATTTTCGGGCTATTGCAGCCGCGACATTCCTGCAAAGCAAAAATCCCGCCCATGCCCGACCTTCTCTCCAATCCGACCTTCTATGCGGTCGCCCTTCCGGCGGTCATCCTCGCATGACCAGCGCCATCAGCGGCACGCCGACAAAGCCTACCGCGCCGCCGAAACCGCCTTCGACAGGCCGACGCTATGACGGTGCGTCCGACTTTCTGGGATGATGACGAACCGCCCGGCCTGTGGTTAAAGCCATCGGAGCCTCATGAGGACGATAATGCCCAGTTCCTACGACGAAAATCTCGGCAAGACGCCGGCCAACCATCAGCCGCTGACGCCACTCACCTATCTCGAGCGCGCGGCGAAAACCTATCCGGATCATGTCGCGATCGTGCATGGAAGCCAGCGCATCGCCTATCGTGAGTTCTGGTTGAGATCGCTGCAACTGGCCTCGGCGCTGTCGAAACACGGGATCGGCAAGGGCGATACCGTCACCGTCATGCTGTCCAACACGCCGCCCATGCTGGAGGCGCATTTCGGCGTTCCGATGGTCAAGGCGGTGCTGCATTCGCTGAACACACGGCTCGACGCCGCAATCATCGCCTTCCAGCTCGACCATGCCGAGACGAAGGTGCTGATCGTCGACCGCGAGTTTTCGGGCGTGGTGAAGGCGGCGCTGAAGCAAGCAACCGTGAAACCGCTGGTCATCGATTATGACGATCTGGATTATGCGGCCGACGCGCCTTACCCCAAGGGCGAGCGCCTCGGCGGCCTCGACTATGACGCCTTCATAGCTGCCGGCGATCCGGATTTCGCATGGGCCATGCCCGACGACGAATGGGACGCGATTTCGCTGAACTATACGTCCGGCACCCCCGGCAACCCGACGGGCGTGGTCGATCATCACCGGGGCGCGGCGCTGATGGCCTATGCCAACACCATCCATGCCGGCATGGGCAAGCACTGCGTCTATCTGTGGACGCTGCCGATGTTTCACTGCAATGGCTGGTGCTTTCCGTGGACGCTGGCCGTGCAGGCCGGCACGCATGTCTGCCTGCGCTGGGTGCGGCCAAGACCAATGTATGACGCCATCGCCGACCACGGCGTCACCCATCTCTGCGGCGCGCCGGTGGTCATGTCGGTCCTGATCAACGCCGCTTCCCAGGATAAAAGAACGTTTTCGCAGACAGTAACCTTCAACACGGCGGCGGCACCGCCGCCCGAAGCGGTGCTGTCGGGCATGGCCGATGCGGGCTTTGCCGTCACCCATCTCTACGGCCTGACCGAGACCTATGGCCCGGCCGTGGTCAACGAATGGCATGGCGAATGGGACGCGCTCGACAAGGGTCCGCGCACCACCAAAAAGGCGCGCCAGGGCGTGCGCTACGCCGCGCTCGAGGATCTGACGGTGATGGACCCGGAAACCCTGGAGAAAACGCCAGCCGACGGCGAGACCATCGGCGAGGTCATGTTTCGCGGCAACATCGTCATGAAGGGGTATCTGAAGAACAGCAAAGCCACCGACGAGGCTTTCGCGGGCGGCTGGTTCCATTCCGGCGATCTGGGCGTCATGCATCCCGACGGCTATCTGCAACTCAAGGACCGCTCCAAGGACATCATCATTTCAGGCGGCGAGAACATCTCCTCGATCGAGGTCGAGGATGCGCTTTACAAGCACCCGTCGGTCGCATCCTGCGGCGTGGTGGCGCGGCCCGACGAGAAATGGGGCGAGGCGCCCGTCGCCTATGTCGAACTGAAACCCGGCAAAAGCGCCACCGAGGCGGAAATCCTCGAACATTGCCGGACGCTGCTCGCCCGTTTCAAATGCCCGAAGGCGGTGATCTTCGCCGAGATCCCGAAGACGTCGACGGGGAAAATCCAGAAGTTCAGGCTGCGGGAATTGGCGAAACCGCCTGGATCTGCGTAACCTTGGTGCAGCGCGTGTAACCGAGTTGCCGGAGGCCGGGCTGCGGACAACATGATCCTGAAACATGGCCAGTGCAAGACGCGCTGCGCCGGCCGCGCGGGCCTAGGGCGATTGCTGTTATGGAGGGCGACATGCAGGGAACGGCACGGAACTTTTTCACTTTGGCGATCTTGTACGCGGTCTGCGGACTGGCGCTCGGCCTTCACATGTCGATCACTCACGACCATGGCCAGATGCCCGTTCATGCGCATATCATGGTTGCGGGCTGGCTGATGTCGGCGGTTTTCGCCTTCTTCTACCACCTCGTTCCGGCGGCACAGGCGTCGCGGCTGGCTCCCCTGCATTTCTGGCTGACGGCAATAAGCGGCGTCGGCCTGCTGGTCGGACTTTACTTTTTGCTGGCCGGCAACACGTCAGTCGAGCCGCTGGTCGCCGTCTCGTCCATGGCATTTTACGCAGCGACCTTGCTTTTCGCCTGGATCGCGCTTGCCGCCATGTGGAAGGTCGAGGCCAGGTCCGCGCCGGTCGCGTCTGTGCGCTGATACTTTTTCGGGATGCGTTAACCGTTCATTAAGCTTTACGGGCGTTTACTGTGTTCATCCAGTGATCTGGATTCTTACCGAGTGGCTGGAGCCACTTCGTTTGACGCCTCCCTGTTAAACTCCTGAGAGCCGCTCCTTAGCGGCTCTTTTTTTGTATCGCGCACAGGCGCTCGATCCTTCGTTGACCGCAAGCGCTGCAGCGTCTTTTCCGCGTCCAGTGAAAAGCTCGACGCGTGTATCGTTAACCCTTTGTTAAACATGTGCTTGCCTTGAAGGGAAGGGAAGCGCATCCTCAGGCTCTCGCCGTATAGGCTGCGGGGCGCGTGACTCTTGGTTTCGATTCGGGCGGCAGGCATCCGGCAAGCAGCAGGGAAACTGGAAATGAGCGACCGGGAAAGCGCCAATACGATCAAGCTTGCCGAGCGACGCGTCTTTTCCCATTCCTTCAAGCCGCTCTATGATGAGGGCATGGGACTGGTCGAACAGGCGGCGGCCTATCTCGACGGACAGGGCCGCGCCGAGGTGAAAACACTCTCCCGGCTGGCCGCTACCCTCTATGCCGCCGAATCGATGCGGCTGACCACGCGGCTGATGCAGATCGCGTCGTGGCTTTTGTTGCAGCGCGCCGCCAATTCCGGCGAAATGACCCGCGACCAGGTCGCGTCCGAAAAAGTCAAGGTTCGCCTCGACACGGCATCGGCGCATGCAGACGCCGCTGGCTGGAGCGAACTGCCGGAGGGGTTTTTGGACCTCGTCAATCGCTCGCTCAGCCTGCAAGGCCTAGTGCGGCGCATGGATGACGAGATCTATGGCAAGAACGCCATTGCCGCCAGTGGTTCGGCCGGCCGCGACTCCAACCCGGTTTCAGACCAGATCAGCCTCCTGAACACCGCTTTCGCGCGCGGCTGATTTTTTTCCCTTCTCCGGCCTTCGATAGCTTTCGCCTGCTGGCCCTCGGCAGTTCCGTCGCGCGGCGACAATTCTTGTTGCTGCTTTGTTGACAATTTCCTGACATCATCTGTCGGCAAGGATACAGTCGGGCATGAATCAGGAGATTCGCATCATCGGCATCGATCCGGGGCTCCGGCGCACCGGCTGGGGCGTCGTCGAGACGCTCGGCAATTCGCTGCGCTTCATTGCGTCCGGCACCATCAAATCCGACGACAAGGCCGACCTGGCGTCGCGGCTTTGCCAGTTGCATGACGGGCTGCGCGACGTGCTCCACCAGCAGGCGCCGGACGAGGCGGCGGTCGAGCAGACTTTTGTCAACAAGGACGCGGTAGCCACGCTGAAGCTTGGCCAGGCCCGCGGCATCGCCATGCTGGCGCCCGCGCAGGCCGGGTTGAAAGTCGCCGAATACGCGCCCAATGCCGTAAAGAAGGCGGTGATCGGCGTCGGCCACGGCGACAAGCGGCAAATCCATATGATGGTCAGGGTTCTGATGCCCAAATCGGTGTTCGATTCGGAGCACGCCGCCGACGCGCTGGCCATCGCCATCTGCCACGCCCACCACCGGCAAAGCGTAACCGGCAGGCTGGCTGCGGCCATGGCTGGATAAGCATTGTTTTTGACTTGTTCCTGTCTTTCCAGTAAGTAATACCTGAGAGGTATTACCATGCGCGTGACGACCAAGGGTCAGGTGACCATCCCCAAGGACATTCGCGATCGGCTGGGCATCGTGCCGGGCAGCGACGTGGAATTTGTTGCAACCGAAGACGGTGCTCGTCTTGTGCCGGTGAATCAAA
>JBGTLX010000331.1:0-3831 GCA_041743855.1 Rhizobiaceae bacterium
GGCCAGCGCGGCCAGCGCCTTTGCCCGCAGCCGCTCCACCGAGGCCAGCCGCGCCACCGCCAGCAGTTCCCGGGTCAGGATGACAGCCAAGGCCAAGGCCGCTATCGCCGCCATGCCGGCCGCCAGCCAGCCCAGCCATTCGGCGCGTTCGAACAGTTCGCGAATCAGGCGGTCCGCCCAAAGGCCGGCGGCCAGCGAAACGAGAATGCCGAATGCTCCAAGAAAGATCGCGCCCAGTCTCGAACGGCGCTTCGGTGCGACGGCCGGCGGCGGTATTCTTGCCGCTTCGTCCGGCTCTTCGAAAACGTCGATCATGGCCGGCGTGACGACGACCGCTTCAGGGTGCATCGCGCGCGGCGAGCGGGAGATCGTCAGTGACAGCGTCTCTTCCGCGCGTAGCGCCGAGATGTCTGGTTCGATGCGAAAGGATGCGGGCTTGCGGGGACCGTTCATGCGAGATGATCTCCGATCAGGAACTGGATCGCCCGATCGAGCCTGATATGAGGCAGCGACAGCGTCACGCCGTCGGCCGTGCGTTCGATTTTCGGCGGGCGAAACCGTACGAAGCGGACTGGCGGGTCGCTTTTTTGGCTCTCGGCAGTTAGCGCCCCCTCGAACACGGAACCAGCTTTTTCCGGCAGATCGCCCGGAAAGATCGCGGTTTCGCTGACGCCGTCGAACCGCTCGCTGCCGATCGTCTCGCCCTCCAGCGGCGTGCCCATGATGATCGGCAGGATGTCGCGCCCCTGCTTGACGGTGCCTTCGCGTGTCGCGCGAACGGCGGCCATGGCCAGCACCTCGACCCTGGCGCCCGAAACATCCGCCCGGTCCACGGCCCGGTCGGCGAGCCTTCGCACGATAGCCTGCAACCGGTCGTGGTTTTCATGGTGCAGATGGTCGGCTTTGGTGGCGGCGATGAGGATGCGGTCGATCCTGCGCGAAAACAGGTCCGTCAGAATGCCGCCGCGCCCCGGGCGAAAGCAGGCAAGTATCTCGGTCACCGCACGCTCCAGGTCGGTCACGGCCGCGGGCCCGGCGTTTAGCGCCTGAAGCGCGTCGATCAGCACGATCTGGCGGTCGAGCCGGGCGATGTGCTCGCGGAAAAACGGTTTGACCACATGCGTCTTGTAGGCTTCGTAGCGTCGTTCCATCATCGCGTGAAGCGAACCCGAACGCGGCCGGCCGGCTCCAAGTCCGGGCAGCGGCGCGAAGGTCAGCGCCGGTGACCCCTCCAGATCGCCCGGCATCAGGAACCGGCCCGGCGGCAGCGTCGACAATGCCCGCTCGTCACGTTTGCAGGCTCGCAAGTAAGCAGCGAAGGCGTCTGCCAGCTTGCGCGCGACCATCTCGTCGGCGACGCCATCGGGGCCGATGGTCAGCGAAATCTCGCGCCATTCTTGCGAAAGATCCGATCGCACCGGCAAAGCCGCCGTGTCGAACGCTTCGCCGGAAAACTCGGCAAAGGATTTGCCCAGCAGCGGCAGATCGAGCAGCCATTCGCCCGGGTAGTCGACGATATCGACCGAAAGCTTGCCCGCGGAGAATAAGCGGCTCCACCCCGACGCCGATTCATATTCGATGGTCAGGCGCAGTTCGGAAATGGCGCGCGTCGACTCGGGCCAGGTCCGGCTGTTCACGAGCGCCTCGATGTGGTCCTCGTATTGGAAGCGGGGAACGGCGTCGTCCGGCTGGTGCTCCAGGAAAGCGCGCGCAATGCGCCCGGATTTTTGCGCCTCGAACAGGGGCAGTCTGCCGCCATGCACGAGGTTGTGGACGAAAGCGGAGATGAACACGGTTTTGCCCGCGCGCGACAGGCCCGTCACGCCGAGCCGCAACGATGGCGAGAAAAGCCCGGCGGCGCGACCCGAAATCGTATCGAAGGCAATTTTCGCCTCGTCGGTGAAGGTCGTCAGCGATGTCGCCAAGAATATCTGCCTTTCGCGGTCGCCGGGATATAGAGCCTTTCTGGCTTGGATTGAAACGGTTCTGTTTCTCGGATGGCGCGACGATCCACGAGGAGGTCGGCGAATGCTCGATGTGGTGCATCGGGCGAGCCGGCCGACAAAGTGGGCGTCCGCCAGCCGGAAACCCTTTGGGCCGGAGGCAATTCGGGTCAATCCATCGGGCTTCGGACTTGGCCGTATCCCGATACGACCTGCGCCGAATCCCTCGACCTTGTCCCGAATTGCCTCCGGCAGAACGATTCAATCCAAGCCAAGCCAGAAAGGCTCTATGCGCTGCCTGCGGGCTGTGGAATGGCTGACCGCTCAGGAATGGCTTGGCGTCAGGAATGCTTCGAGAAAGCCGTCGCCCGGCGCCGCATCGGCGAGGCTTCCGGGAAACCCGATCACCGCCAGGCCGGAGGTCGGGAAGCCGGCATTGAGCGTCGCCTTGGCGTCGTCCTCGCCGCCCCCCGCCACGGCCATGGCGAGATCCTCCATCATGGGATTGTGGCCGATGACGAGGACGGAGCCGCTGCCGCCATTTTTATGGATGATAGCGAGGTAGCCCGCTGCGTCTTCGCTGTAGAGGTTGTCCAGGAAAACGACGCGGCCCGTGTCGGCATGGCCCGCAATGCCTTCTAGTGTCTGGCGCGCTCGCACGGCGTTCGAGCAGAGCGTCAGATCGGGAACGTGACCCGCGGCGCGCATCGCCAACCCCGTCGCTTCGGCGTCGGCGTGGCCCGAAGCGTCGAGCGGCCGGTCGAAGTCGCGCATCCCCGGTTGTGCCCAGCCTGCTTTGGCGTGCCGTAAAAGAAAAAGTCTGCTCAACCGTCAATCCTTTTTGCTCAGGAGATGCCCTGTCAGCGGAACTTTGCCACGCCCAGCACTGCTGCAACAGTCCAGAAGTCCACGCCCCGACCGCCTAGGCATCCGACAGCAACCGCCGAGGAGAAATACCATCGACGTAACGCCAACAACTCCTTTCGGCCCTTGGCCTCTCGCTGACAATCGTGTGAAGGCCCCGTGGTTTGATCTTGTGCGGTTCTTAACCCGCGAATATATAGGCGAAAAAATGGGGTAGAGGGGTGAGTCGCATGAACCAAGCCGTTGCCGCCGAATACAAACCCTCCGATGACGAGCCGTTCATGAACGAGCGTCAAAAGTCGTATTTCCGTTACAAACTGGTCAACTGGAAGAACGACATCTTGCGCGAAGCGCGCGAGACGCTCGAAATTCTCCAGCAGGAAAACGCCAACCACCCCGATCTTGCCGACCGCGCCTCGTCCGAAACGGACCGTGCCATCGAACTGCGCGCCCGGGACCGCCAGCGCAAGTTGATCTCAAAGATCGATTCGGCGCTGCAGCGCCTCGAAGAGGGGACTTACGGCTATTGCGAAGAGACGGGAGAGCCGATCGCGCTGAAGCGGCTGGACGCACGGCCTATCGCAACCCTCTCGATCGAAGCGCAGGAACGCCATGAGCGTCGCGAAAAAGTCTATCGCGACGACTAAAGAGCGAATGGCGAATAGGAATTAGCCAATAGAGAGTATTGTGGCTTTGAAGGTCACCTTTGGCGAGTAAAGATTTTCTTCGATACTCTATACTCGCTCAGCGTTTGTGGCTGGACAATTCCCCAAGCAGTTTCGTCATCTCGTCGTCTAGCGTCAGTTCCGGCGGCTTCGGGGCCTTGCGCGGCGGCCCCGCGTCGAATGTCACCTCCAACTCCTTCATGAGCGTATCATCCAGCGAAATCTGCCGTTGCGGCATGGCTGACGGACTTTGACGGATCGTGGTCGACATCGCCGTTGTCTGGAGGGCGGGCGAAGGGCCGACGGTGGGCAAGCGCGCCGGCGCTGGTCTCGGAGCGCTCGGCAACGGTTCACGCGCC
>JBGTLX010000332.1:0-1876 GCA_041743855.1 Rhizobiaceae bacterium
AGGATCTGCCGGGCGGGCAGGTGCTTGGTCCGACCTTCGACTACACGCATCGGCTGCTGGATACCGGTCTGGCCGAAGGCGCCGATCCCGAGGCGCCGTCGGTTGCGCCCGCGGGCTCCGGACCAATGCCGCGCGTGACCGATCTGCTTGGCGCCGACGACCTGATCGAAGCTTCGCCCGAACAGCTTGCGGGCGAGCAAGTCGGTGATCTGACGCGCGAGCCGTTGGAGTTTCCGGCCGCTCGCGATCTGCGTCTGCAGAATCTCGCCCGTGGCGACGAAGGCTTCCTGCTGGCGCTCGGCTATTCGACACAGCGCGGCTATGGCCGCACGCATCCGTTCGCTGGCGAAATTCGGCTCGGCGAGGTCGAGGTTGAATTCTTTGCAGAAGAGGCGGGTTTCAACGTGCCGCTCGGAGCGATCACCCTGACCGAGTGTCAGATGATCAATCAGTTCAAAGGCTCGGCGACGGAGCCGCCGCGGTTTACCCGTGGTTACGGGCTGACCTTCGGACACAGCGAGCGAAAGGCGATGTCGATGGCGCTGGTCGACCGCTCGCTCCGGGCACGGGAGCTAGGCGAGGAGATCGCGGCGCCGGCGCAGGACGAAGAATTTGTTCTGTCGCATTCCGACAATGTGCAGGCGACCGGCTTCGTCGAGCATCTCAAGTTGCCGCACTATGTCGACTTCCAGGCAGAACTCGGACTTGTGCGTCGCCTGCGCAATGAAAATGAAGCGGCTGGGGGGAAAGCGGCTTCGGGCGAACGGACGGATGCCCGGGAGGCCGCGGAATGATCGAAGGCGTGAGCCACCTTACGTTCATCGTCAGCGATCTCGACCGCATGATGACGTTGGTCAAGACTGTATTCGATGCCCGGGAAATCTATTCAAGCGGCGACCAGACCTTTTCTTTGTCGCCCGAAAAATTCTTTCTGATCGGTGATCTCTGGATCGCCGTGATGGAGGGCGAGCCCCTGCCGACCCGCACGTATAATCACACGGCGTTCAAGATCGCCGAAGCCGACCTGCCGCTTTATCGCGAGCGCCTATCGTCGCTCGGACTGGAGTTGCGCGAGTCGCGCCCGCGCGTGAGCGGGGAGGGCTTTTCGCTCTACTTCTACGACCACGACAATCATCTCTTTGAACTGCATACCGGCACGCTCTCGGATCGCCTCGCCCGATACGCCCATGGGCATGAGGTAGCCGCATGAATGCGCCAGCCTACAACTTTGCCTATCTGGACGAGCAGACCAAGCGGATGATCCGCCGTGCCATCCTGAAGGCGATCGCCATCCCCGGCTATCAGGTGCCGTTCGCGAGCCTCGAAATGCCGATGCCGTATGGATGGGGGACCGGCGGCGTGCAGGTGACGGCGGCGATCCTCGGTCCCGACGACGTGCTGAAAGTGATCGACCAGGGCTCGGACGACACGACCAATGCGGTTTCAATCCGGCAGTTCTTCCGCAAGACAGCTGGCGTCGCCACGACGACCACGACGGAGGAGGCGACCGTCATCCAGACCCGGCATCGCATCCCGGAAACGCCGCTGTCGGAAGCGCAGGTGCTGGTCTATCAGGTCCCGATTCCCGAGCCGCTGCGCTTTCTCGAGCCGCGCGAGACCGAGACTCGGCGCATGCATGCACATGCCGATTACGGGCTGATGCATGTGAAGCTTTATGAGGACATCGCGCGTCACGGGCATATCGCGACGACCTACGCCTATCCGGTCAAGGTGGACGGCCGGTATGTGATGGACCCGTCGCCGACGCCAAAATTCGACAATCCCAAGATGGATCATTGTCCGGCCCTTCAATTGTTCGGCGCCGGCCGGGAGAAGCGCATCTATGCCGTACCGCCTTATACGCAGGTGGTGTCGC
>JBGTLX010000333.1:0-14710 GCA_041743855.1 Rhizobiaceae bacterium
CTTGATGAAATTGCGGCGGCGGATTTCGTCCGGGCCGATGCCCAGATCGCGGGCGCAGGCATCGACCAGCTTTTCCAGCAGGAACGCCGCTTCCGGCCGGCCCGCGCCGCGATAGGCGTCGACCGGGCTGGTGTTGGTATAAACGCCGTCGATCGACACATCGAGCGCCGGAATGTCGTAAACGCCCGTCGACATGGTTGCGCCAATATAGGGGATGAACGGGCCATATTGTGAGATGTAAGCGCCCATATTGGCGACGATATCGACGCGCAGCGCCAGAAACCTGCCATCGGCGTCCATCGCCATCTGCGCGGTCACGACATTGTCGCGGCCCTGCGCGTCGGTCAGAAAATGCTCGGTGCGGTCGCAGGTCCATTTGACCGGCCGGCCAAGCTGCCTGGCCGCTTCGAGAACCAGCGGATATTCGCGATAGACGAAGGATTTCGGGCCAAAGCCGCCGCCGACATCAGGCGTGATGACGCGCAGCTTTTCCGGCGCGATGCGGAAGATCTGCTTGGCGATGATGCTCTGCATCGAATGGACGCCCTGCGACCCGGTGGTCAGCACATAGCGGTCCTCCTCGGCGCGCCATTCGCCGAGAGCCGAGCGCGCCTCCATGTAGTTACAGACGAGCCGGTTGTTGACGAATTCGATGCGCGTGACGCGTTTCGCCCGGGCGAAAGCGGCCTCGGCCTTGGCGTGGTCGCCGAAATGGTAGGCGAACGCCCGGTTCGAGCCGAGTTCAGGCCACACCAGCGGGGTTTCGGGATCAAGAGCCGTGCCGGTTGCCGCGGCCGGATCCTCGGCGTCGTAATCGACCTCGATCAGATCGGCCGCGTCCTGAGCCAGGCTGCGCGTATCGGCGACGATGAAGGCAACCGCATCGCCGACATAGTTGACGCGATCACGGCAGAGGATCGGTATGTCGCGGGTCGGAGCGCGAGAACCGTCCCGCTGCTTTTGCATGACTTCCGATTTCAGATCGCCCAGGTGGGCAAGATCCTTGCCGGTCAAAACCAGATGGACGCCCGGCGCGGACTTAGCCGCATCCAGCGAGGCGATCTTGAACGAGGCCTTGGCGACGGGCGAGCGCAGCACGTAGCCATGCAGCAGCCCTGCTTGCGCGATATCGTCGGTGTAGCGACCCGCGCCCGTGATGAAGGTCTGGTCCTCCAAACGAAGGACCGAAGCGCCGATCCCAAATTTCGGCGTCATCACCGTCATGCCTGCCTCGCAAGTGGAGTGGAAAGGAAGGGCTTGAAATAAGCCCTCCCGCAGTTTTGTCGAGAGGTCGTTTCGTGTAAAGAGCAGCGCTTCGTTTTATTGTTCAAGCGGAATGCGCGGCCATCGCCTGCGCCGCCGGTCAGGAAAAGCCCTCAATGCGTACAGACACCGGCCAGGTTTTCCGCCTCGAGGACTACCGCGCCAGCGACTATCTCATACCCCTCACACAGCTGACCTTCAGGCTTTCGCCCGACAGGACGAAGGTCGTCGCGGAACTGACGATCGAGCGGCGGCCGGGCGTCGACGACGCCGCGCCTCTCATTCTCGACGGCGACGGCCTCATGCTCGCGCGCATCGAGATCGACGGCGTTGCGATGTCGCCGGACGACTACCAGGCGACGCCGGACCGGCTGGTGATCGCGCGCCCGCCATCGGCCGGCCAGTTCACTTTGACGATCGAAACTGAAATCGCGCCGTCCGCCAACCAGGCGCTGATGGGTCTGTTCCGCTCCAACGGCGTTTACTGCACGCAATGCGAGGCTGAAGGCTTTCGGCGCATCACCTATTTCCTCGACCGTCCGGACATCCTCTCGGTCTATACGGTTCGTATAGAAGCGTTGCGCAGCGAAGCGCCGCTGCTGCTCGGCAACGGCAACCTGGTCGAACAGGGCGATCTCGGAGACGGCCGCCACTTTGCAGTCTGGCACGATCCGTTTCCAAAACCGTCCTATCTCTTCGCGCTGGTCGCCGGCGATCTCGGCTCGATCAACGACAGCTTCGTCACCGCTTCGGGCCGCACCGTCGAACTCGGCATCTATGTCGAGCACGGCAAGGAGAAGCTCGCCGCCTACGCCATGGATTGCCTGAAACGCTCGATGCAGTGGGACGAGGAAAAATTCGGCCGGGAATACGATCTCGACGTTTTCAACATCGTGGCAGTGTCCGATTTCAACATGGGAGCGATGGAAAACAAGGGCCTGAACGTCTTCAACGACAAATATGTCCTCGCCGACGAAGACACCGCCACCGACGCCGATTTCGCCAATATCGAGGCGATCATCGCGCATGAATATTTTCACAATTGGACAGGCAACAGAATCACTTGCCGCGACTGGTTCCAGCTTTGCCTCAAGGAAGGGCTGACGGTTTTTCGCGACCACGAATTCTCCGCCGACCAGCGCTCGCGCGCGGTCAAGCGCATCGCGGAGGTGCGCACGCTCAGGGCGCACCAATTTCCCGAAGATCAGGGCCCGCTGGCGCATCCGGTCCGGCCGCGCCGCTACCGCGAGATCAACAATTTCTACACCGCGACCGTCTACGAAAAAGGCTCCGAAGTGGTCCGGATGATCAAGACCATTCTCGGCGCTGAGGCGTTCCGGCAAGGCATGGACCTCTATTTCGAGCGTCATGACGGACAGGCCGCGACGGTCGAGGATTTTCTAAAGGTGTTCGAGGATGTGTCGGGGCGCGACCTGTCGCAGTTTGCGCTGTGGTATCATCAGGCGGGGACGCCCAACGTCGCGGTGACTGCCTCGCACGACGCGGCCCGGCAGGAATTCGTCGTCGAGATCGAACAGTCGTCGCCGCCGACGCCGTCCGAGAGCCGCAAGCGTCTGATGCACATCCCGCTGGCTTTCGGTCTGGTCGGACCCGACGGGAAGGACCAGACCTACCGCGGCGTCGACGGCGCCGTCATCGAAAACAGCGTCATCCACATCCGCAAGCGCCGGCAGGTCGTGCGCTTCTCGGGAGTCTCCGAGCGTCCGGCGCTGTCGCTCAATCGCGGGTTTTCCGCGCCGTTGACCCTGTCGGTTGAGCAGCGGCCGGAGGACCAGTTCTTCCTGGCCCGCCATGACAGCGATCCCTATTGCCGCTGGCAAGCCTTCAACACGCTGCTGACCGAGGCCACGATCGCGGCCTTTCGCGGCGTCCTCGACGGAAAGACGCCGGAGTTCTCCGGCGATCTTCTCGATGTAGCCGGCGCCGTCGGTAACGACGACAAGCTCGAACATGCCTACCGCGCGCTCGCGCTGACCTTGCCCGGCGAAGCCGATATCGCGCGCGAAATCGGCAAGAACATCGATCCGGACGCCGTCTTCACGGCGCGGGAAGCGTTGACGAGTGACATCGCCAAGGTCAACGGCAAGCTGTTCCGAAAGCTGTACGACGGTCTGAACGCCAGCGGGCCATTCAGTCCGGATGCCGCAAGCGCCGGCCGCAGGGCCTTGCGCAACGTGCTGCTCGACTATCTGGCGCTGTTGCCGGACGGAGCGGTGCTTGCCGCCGGCCATTTCGCGACCGCGACCAACATGACCGACCGGGCCGCAGCCCTTGCCGTGCTGGCGCATCGCTGCCCGGCCACAAGCCAGGCGCGCGACGCGTTGGCAAGCTTCGAGGCGACCTACAGCAGCGATGCGCTGGTGATGGACAAATGGTTCCAAATCCAGGCGACCATACCCGGCCACGGCGCCGTCGACACGGTCAAGGCGCTGACCGCCCATCCCTGCTTCTCGATGGCCAACCCCAACCGAGTCCGCTCGCTGATCGGAACCTTCGCCGGAGCAAACCAGACCGGCTTCAACCGTGCCGACGGCGCGGGCTACCGCTTTTTCGGCGAGACGGTGCTGGCGATGGACAAGCGCAATCCGCAGGTTGCCGCAAGGCTCGCCACGGCGCTACGCTCATGGCGTTCGCTCGAACCGGGACGCCAGGGCAAGGCGCGCGAAACGCTCCTGGCGATCGCCGCCAGCGAAAATCTGTCCGCCGATCTGCGCGACATCGTCGAACGGACGCTGGCTTAGGTAAAAGCAGACGTTTTTAGACATTTTTTAATGTTTTTTTCCGCCGCCACTGGACAAGCCGAATCACCTTTGATTCCTTATGGAGATTCGGGGGCGCGGGGCCGCCGGACGACGAGGAATCTCGGGGATGGCTGGAGCGGACGCTTTGCGCGCGCCCCCAAGGAAAATCTTTGCCGGACGCAAGACAGCGCCCGACCAAGGAATTGCGGGCAATGCGCGGATCATCGCGGCGCCCGCCTATCAGCGTCTTCTCGCCGCCGAGCCCTGGCTCAAACGCTCGATCCCGACGCTTATCGTCATTTTCCTGCTGGTGATCGCTTCGGCCCGCTTCCTGTCGCTCATGGCCCTGCGCGACGATGTCGAGCGCGACGCCAAGGCGCTGCTCGGCCTTGCCGCCGGCGAACTGGTCAGCGCGGTGATGCTTGCGGGCGCGACAGGCCCGGATCTCGACGCCAAGGGTCTTCTGGAAACCACCGGGAAGCATGGCTTCTTCGGCAACCGCTATGTTCTGGCGATCACCGACAAGACGTTCAGGATCGTCGCCGTGACGCCGGAATCGTCCGGCTGGCAGGGGCGCGCGCTCGACGAGATGGTTTCGGGCGGTCAGCCGCTCTTCATGTTCGGCGACCGCGCCGGCGTGATGGACGTCACCATCGACGGCCGGCAGTGGTTTGCGGCGCTGGACCTAACCAACGACCGCTCGGGCGCGGCGGCGGCCCTGATCTCGCGCGACGAGGTCTTTGCCGCGTGGCGCAAGACGGTGTCGCTCAATGTGACGCTATTCGTTCTGACCGCCGGCGTCCTCATCATCATTCTCTACGCCTATTTCAGCCAGGCGGCGCGCGCGCAGGCCGCCGATCGCATCTACCTAGAGGCGCATCAGCGCATCGATCTAGCGCTCGTGCGCGGACGTTGCGGCCTGTGGGACTGGGACATGGTGCGCGGCAGGATGTACTGGTCGCGGTCGATGTACGAGATGCTCGGTTACCGGCCTTGCGAGGCCATGCTCGCCTTCGGCGAAGTGGCCGAGATCATCCACGAAGAGGACGGCAATCTGTTCGAGATCGCCAACCGCATCGTGGCGCGCGAGATCGACCAGATCGACCAGGTGTTCCGCATGCGTCACGCGGATGGGCAATGGGTGTGGATGCGCGCCCGCGCCCAGGTGATCGACCCTGACGCGCCGGAGATTCAGTTGATCGGCATTGCCGTGGACGTGACGGAGCAGCGCCATTTGGCGCTGCGGTCCGAAGCGGCCGACATGCGCCTGCGCACCGCCATCGAAAACATCAATGAATCCTTCGTGCTTTGGGACGCTGCGCGACGCCTCGTCATGTGCAACTCGAAATACCAGAATGACAACGGCCTCATGGACCGTGACGTCATGCCGGGCATCTCGCGCGATGTCGTCGAGCAGCGCATGCTCGCTCCGGTGACGGAGCGCCGCCTCGCCAACGCCAACGGACCGAATGGCGGCGCGACCTTCGAGCGTCAGTTGGCGGATGGGCGCTGGCTTCAGGTCAACGAGTTGAAGACGCGCGACGGCGGCACCGTTTCCGTCGGATCCGACATCACCCAGATCAAGCAGCACCAGGAAAAGCTGGTCGACAGCGAGCGCCGGCTGATGGCGACGATCCACGACCTCAGCCTTGCGCGGCGCTCCGAACAGGAGCGCGCCACCGAACTGGTCGAGCTCAACCGCAAATACATGCGCGAGACCGAGCGGGCCGAGCAGGCGAACCGGGCGAAATCCGAGTTCCTGGCCAACATGTCACATGAGTTGCGCACGCCGCTCAACGCCATCATCGGCTTCTCGGAAGTCATGGAAACCGCGCTGTTCGGTCCGCTCGGCTCCGACCGCTACGAGGAATACGCGCGCGACATCCATTCGAGCGGCGCCTATCTTCTCGGCGTCATCAACGACATCCTCGACATGTCGAAGATCGAGGCCGGCCAGTTTTCGATGGACCGCGAGGAAATCGATCTTGGTCCGCTGATCCACGAGACGGTCCGGGTGGTGTCGCTTCAGGCCGCGCAGAAGTCGATCACCGTCGAGACCCGCATTTCGGACTCGCTGACGTTGTTTGCCGACCGCCGCGCGATCAAGCAGATTGCCATCAACCTTTTGTCCAACGCGGTCAAATTCACGGGCGTGGGCGGGAATATTTCGGTGCGCGCGCGCGACGTTTCGGGCGCGCTGATGCTGACGATCGAAGACAATGGCTGCGGCATTCCCAAGGCGGCGCTGGGCAAGCTAGGCCGACCTTTCGAGCAGGTTCAGAATCAGTTCTCGAAGAACCACACGGGTTCGGGTCTCGGTCTCGCGATCTCGCGCTCGCTTGCACAACTCCACGGCGGCGCGTTGAAAATCCGCTCGACGGAAGGGACCGGCACCATCGTTTCGGTCCGCATTCCGGTGCGCAAGGCCGAGAAGATCGCGAAGGCTGCGTGACTTGGGTGCTTCGACTTTGCCCCACAGGCATTGTTTGCTTACAGTGGTGTCTGGGCAGGAGGAGTATTGATGAACGACTATGCTATTCACCTTGTGTGCAAACAAGGGTTGAACCACAAGCATGACAGACAAGAGAATACGTTTGAATCTGGGAATTGGGTGGTAAGCGAGCATGTTGCCAACGACCTAATTGGGGGCCGCATTTACCTTCACGAGCGCCAGGATGAAAAAGCTTGGCACGGGGGAAAAATCATGGGCTGGCGACATTCCGAGGAAGCCAGTCGTAAGATCTTCAAATATGTCGTTGACGGACCTTTTCGGATTGTCTGCCCCGGTAGGTGGGCACAGGAAAAAGCTGTAATCAAACCGCCCAATCCAGACCGGAGTGGACACTTTTCTTGGGGTCCGGGCGACGTTGAGTTTCATTGACTTGAACCAATCGTCCGGAGCGTCGGAACGCCCCGGACAAATTGCATCGACTAAAAATCGCGTTCGCCTCTGCGCTGGTGCTTGCGTCGCGGCATCTCTTCCTTGACCAGCTTGCCGTCGTCGTTGCGGTCGAGCAGCGCGAACCGCTTCTTCTGGCGCGATTCGATCTCGGCCAGCGTGATCGCGCCGTCGCCATCATTGTCGAAACGCTCGACGAGGCGGCGCGCCATGCGCTCGGCGCGCATTCGCTCGATTTCCGATGCGATTTCGGCCACGGTCATCTTGCCGTCCTTGTCGGCGTCCGCCGTCCCGATGCGCTTGTTGATCGCGGCCGTAAACTCCTCGAAGGTGACGTCGCCGCTGGAATCGGCGTCCGCCCGCTCGAACCGCATTCCCTGCGATGAACCTTCGCGGGCCGGCCTGTTGTCGGCGGCGTATGCCACGCTTCCCGCCGCGCCGGCAATTGCGAGGAATGCGAGCGCTGTCTTCGTTGACTTCTTCATATCGGTTCTCCTGTGTTTGGTTGAACCCCCGACGTCAAACAGACCTGCCGGCGTCCCATCGCCGTCATGTCCGTTTCCTTCGAAGCAGACGGTCGAAATGCTGTCGAACCCTCTGCGACGTTTCCTTGAGATGCGCCTCCAGAACGCCGAGTTCCGGCAGACCGGTCGTCGCCAGAAGCAGATCCGACAGTCCCGGAGGGACGTCCTGCCTGTCGAACGATCCGGTCAAGCACAGCCTGATCATTTGCGTCAGCGCCAGATAGAGCGCGCAGGCCTCCGTCAGTTCGGCCCTGGTCTGCGCGTCGGCGAAATGCGGCGCGAGCCGCGCCAAAATGTCCTGTGTGGCGCGCGCGCTACCCTCGCCAGTCACCAGTCTACCCAGCACGGCGACCTGGGCGATGAATTCGAGGTCGATCAGCCCGCCGGGGATGAGCTTGATGTCCCAGGCATCGCGCGGCGGCTTTTCCGTCTCGATCAGCTTGCGCATGTCGGCGGCTTCGGCGGCAGTCTTCTCCTCCTCGCGCGGCAGCGCCAGGATGGACGCCACCTCGGTCTCGGCTTCCCGCATCAACAAGTGGTCGCCGGCAACCGCGCGCGCCCGGGTCAGCGCCATGTGCTCCCAGACCCATGCCTGCTCGCGCTGATATTTGCGGAAAGCGTCGATGTGGGTGGCCACCGGCCCCTTGTTGCCCGACGGCCGCAGCCGCAAATCCAGTTCGTAAAGAACGCCCTCGGCTGTCGGGGCCGAAACCGCTGCGATCAGGCGCTGCGTCATGCGCGCGAAGTAGTGCGACGGCGCCAGCGGTTTGTCGCCGTCGGACTGATCGGCTTCCGGGTCGTGGTCATAGAGCAGGATCAGGTCGACATCGGAGCCGGCGGTAAGTTCGCGGCTGCCGAGCTTGCCCATGCCGAGGATGGCGGCCCGTCCACCCGCGACCCGGCCGTGCCTCCGGGCAAATTCCGTCTGGACGGCCTCAAGTGCTGCGCCGATGGTCAGGTCCGCGAGATCGGAGAAGGCCTTGCCGGCGCGCGACGCGTCGATGGCGCCCGCAAGAAGCCGCACGCCGATCAGGAATTTGTGCTCGGCGGCGAATATCCGCAGCCGGTCGAGCACTTCTTCATGCAGCGTCGCGTTTTCCACGAAGGACTCGAGCCGCGCGGCAAGATAGGCGCGGTCCGGAAGCTCGCTGAGCAGCGCCGGGTCGAGCAGCCCATCGAAGACATGCGGACGCCTTGTGATGATGCCGGCCAGTCTTGGGGCGGCGCCCATGATCGTCGCCACCAGCTTCAACAGCGCCGGCTTCGATTGCAGCAGCGAGAACAGTTGGATGCCGGCGGGCAGCCCCGACAGCAGTTCGTCGAAGCGCAGCAGCGCCTCGTCGGCGCGCCGCGTTTCGCCGAACGCCGCAAGCAGCGCCGGCGTCAGTTCCGTCAGCCTTTCGCGCGCCTCGGCCGATTGCGTCGCGCGATAGCGGCCGAAATGCCAGCCGCGGATGACGCGGCAGATGTCGCTCGGCCGCTCGAAGCCCAATCCGTGCAGCGTCTTCAGGGTGTCCGGGTCGTCGACATCGCCGGTGAAGACCAGATTGCCGATGCCGGAAGACAACTCGGGCGCGGTCTCGAACAACGCCGCATAATGCCGCTCGACCTCATGCAGCGACGTGCGAAATTCCTTCGAAAAACTGTCCGCGTCGGCAAAGCCCAGCATGCAGGCGATCCGCTCGATGCCTTCATCGTCCTCGGGCAGCGTGTGGGTCTGTTCGTCGGCGACCATCTGGATTGCATGTTCAACTCGACGCAGGAACCAGTATTGCTTGATCAGCGAATCCCGGGCGTCGGCGGTTATCCAGCCGCGCTCGGCCAGCTGGCCGAGCATCGGGACCGTTTCGCGGCCGCGCAATTCCGGAAACCGGCCGCCGGCGATCAGTTGCTGGGTCTGGACGAAGAACTCGACCTCGCGGATGCCGCCCCGCCCGAGCTTGACGTTGTGGCCGCGCACCGCAATCTCGCCATGGCCCTTGTGCGAATGGATCTGGCGCTTGATGGAATGAACGTCGGCGATCGCCGCATAGTCCATGTATTTGCGCCAGACATAGGGTTGCAGTTCCTTCAGGAACGCTTCGCCCGCGGTGAAATCCCCGGCCACCGGGCGCGCCTTGATCATGGCGGCGCGTTCCCAGTTCTGGCCGCGCCCCTCATAATAATTGAGCGCCGCCTCCACGGGAATCGCCAGCGGTGTCGAGCCGGGATCGGGCCGCAGCCTTAGATCGGTGCGAAAGACATAGCCGTGCTCGGTGCGGTCCTGCAGAATTCGCACGAGCCGCCGGGTCAGGCGCGAAAACAGGTCCGTCGCGTCGAGCGGATCGAGGATCGCTTCTGCCTGCGGGTCGTAGAACACGACCAGATCGATGTCGGAGGAGAAGTTCAGTTCGTGCGCGCCGAGCTTGCCCATGCCGAGAAGGATCCAGCCGGAGTCACGGCCCGGCTTTCGGGGGTCGGGCAGTTTGAGCTTGCCTTGCCAGTGAGCGTCGCGCAGCAGGAAATCGACCACGGCGCCAGTGCAGGCATCGGCGAGATCGCTCAAGCGGCGAACCGAAGCCTCGGTGTCGACCGCGCCGGCGAGATCGGCAAGGGCGATCAGGAAATGGGCTTCCAGTTTGAGTTCGCGCAGCGCGGCCATCAAACCGCTTTCCGAGACGCCGGCCGCGCTCGCGGCATCTCCGACCAGCGACCGGATTTCCACAAGGCGCTGGTCGACCGTGCAGTCGAATAAAATCTCCAGCATTTCGGGGCGGCGGCGGGCGCAATCGCGCAAAAACGGGGAAAGATCGAACACCGCACCGAGAAAGTCACGCGCCTTTCCCCTGCCTGAAAGCAACCGCGAAAGCCGGGACAGCCCGGCATCCGAAGCGGCTTGCGCCACGTCCGTTAGGGTCGCGAGCGACGCGGCCTTGTCGAGCGGGCGCAGTTTGGCCGTGGGCAGGAGCAGCCACCGTGGCGACAAATCCTGGGCTATCCTGGCCTTCATCTGGTCTCCGGAAAGCTCATCACGACGGATAGTCCTGGGTCGGCGGGCAGAAGATCGAGCCGGCCGCCGTGAAATTTCATCACCGCCTTCGCCAGACTCAAGCCCAGGCCGGAACCGGGCTGCGTGCGGCTCTGCTCGAGGCGCACGAAGCGTTCGGTGGCGCGCTCGCGGTCCTGCCCATCGGGAATGCCGTGGCCGTTATCGGCCACGCAGAGCCTGATTTCGCCGTCGGCGCGCGTCAGCGTCACCACGACGGCGGGCTTTTCGGTTGCGCCCGCGGAATATTTGATCGCGTTGTCGACTATGTTGGACAGCGCCTGTCCAATCAGTTCGCGATTGCCGTCGACAGTGAACGAGCCTGCTTCGGTCGCCTCAAGCGAGACGCCCAATTCCTCGGCGGCGGGCTCGTAGAGCTCCACCACATCGTGCATGGCGGCGGTCAGGTCGACCTTCGAGAGAGCCTCGGCCGAATAGCCGGCTTCCAGCCGAGAAATCATCAGGATCGCGTTGAAGGTGCGAATGAGCTGGTCGGATTCAGCTATCGTTCCTTCCAGAGCCTCGCGATAACCGGCAGCCTTGGGTCGGCCCGAAAGTGCTGCTTCCGCCCGGTTGCGAAGCCGCGTCAGCGGCGTCTTCAGATCGTGGGCGATGTTGTCGGAAACCTGCTTCAGGCCCTCATTTAAACCGGCAATCTTGATCAGCATGGCGTTCAAATTTTCCGACAGCCGGTCGAATTCGTCGCCTGCCCCTGTCACCGGAAGTCGCCCTGTCAGGTCTCCGTCCATAATGCGCGCGCTGGCTTCGGACACGCTGTCGATCCGCTTCAGGGCGCGGCGGCCGACAAAATACCAGATCAGAAGCCCGCCCAATGCCATCATGCCGAGCGCAAACATCAGTGCGCGCCTGACGACGACCCTGAACCGTTCCGGTTCGCCGAGATCGCGTCCCACCAGCACGATCATTCGGTTGGGCAGGCGGGACACGAGCGCGATCGCATTGTGCCGCGCCTCCGAGAGAGACACATTGCTAGGCCCATCGCTTTCGGCCGCGCGGACTTCGCCATAGCGCAGATAGGAAAAAGGCTGCTCGGTCCAGCCTTCGATCTCCAGCACGCCGGGAGCCAGGCTTTCCACATTGCCGGTCAGGATGCGGCCATTCGCGTCGGCGATCAGATAGAGGTTGGCGCCCGGCTGGCGCGAGCGCTGCTCGACGACGCGCACCAGTACCGGCAGCCCGCCGCGGCGGTAGGCCCGGTCGAGCCCTTGAACTTCCTCGTTGATCGTCTCGCGGGTCTGCGCAGCCAGCATGCGCGCCGACAGCGACGTCATGTAGATCACCAGCAGCACCGCGCAGAGGGCGAAAAGAAGGAGATAAAGCGCCGAGAGGCGCGCCGCCGTCGTCCTCATGATGGCGGGAAGACTTAACGCCATGGCCTCTAGCCAGCCTTCAGCATGTAGCCGGCCCCGCGCACAGTGTGCAGGATAGGCTTGTCGAAGCCCTTTTCAATCTTGCCCCTCAGCCTCGATATGTGAACGTCGATGACGTTGGTCTGCGGATCGAAATGATAATCCCAAACATTTTCAAGCAGCATGGTGCGCGTCACCACCTGGCCGGCATGGCGCATCAGATATTCCAGCAGCCTGAATTCGCGCGGCTGCAGCGTGATTTCGCGCGCCGCGCGTTTGACCGTGTGCGACAGCCTGTCCAGTTCGAGATCGCCGGCGCGATAGACTGTGTCCGCCTGGCCGGCACTGGCGCGGCGGTTCAGCACCTCGACGCGGGCAAGCAGTTCGGAAAACGCATAAGGCTTGGTCAGATAGTCGTCGCTGCCAGCTCTGAGACCGGTCACGCGGTCGTCGACTTCGCCAAGAGCGGAGAGAATGAGGACGGGGGTTTCGTTGCCGCGCGAGCGCAGGCCGGCTATCACCGACAAGCCGTCGCGGCGGGGCAGCAGGCGGTCGACCACCATCACGTCGTAATCGCCGGAATCGGCAAGCGCGAACCCGGTCTCGCCGTCGCCGGCCACATGCGCGGTGTGTCCGGCCTCGGCAAAGGCCTTCTCCAGATACACCGCCGCCTCGCGGTCGTCTTCGATGACGAGAATTTTCATGCTGCCTCTATACCCGAATTCGGCGCGGCGGCATCATACCGCGCAAATATCCGGCAGCAGGCGATGGGGGCCCTGCTGCCGACGCAAGCGGAAGCTCTACGACTGACATATCGCTTCAGTATGGGTAGCCGGTCCGGCGGTTTGGTTCGGGGGATTGAACCGCGGCCGCCGGACAGGTTGGCCGCATGATCCCGAAAGATCATGCTTCAGGGTGTGTTGAGATTTGGGTCAGGCCGAGCCGAAAATGGCGGATTTCGAGAACCGAAGCGGAGCGTACTTTTGGGTACGCGAGCATCGGAAGCGTAGAAAACCGCCATTTGCAGGCCAGCATGGCGTGAATATCAAGACGCCCTGGCCGGGTCAGCCCTTCGAGACGGGGAACGTCACGAAACGGCTGGTGTCTTCGCGGGCCACCTGGACGAGCACGGCCTTGCGGCCGGCCTTTTCCGCGTCCTCCATGGCTTTTTCGATGTCGCTCGAGCCCGATACCGCCATCGAGTTGACCGTCAAGATGACGTCGCCAGCCTCGATGCCGCGCTCGGCTGCGTCGCCGCCCGGCTCCACATCGGTCACGACCAGTCCCTTGCCGTCCTCCGACGGAGTCATGGTCAGACCTAAATCGGCCATCGTATCGCTTTCGACCGGAGCATCCTGCTCATCCGGCGCGGCCGAGGCCTGCCGTTCGGCGCCGGGCAATTCGCCCAGATCGACTTTGACGACTTCGGACTTGCCCTTGCGCCAGATGGTCACGTCTATGGACTGCCCGGGTTCGATGCCGCTGATCAGGCGGGACAGTTCCTTCGGCGAGACGACTTCCGCGCCATCGACGGCGGTGATCACGTCACCCGACGCCAGCTTGGCCGCCTTGGCGGGGCTGTCGTCCTGAACATCGGAAACCAGCGCGCCCTTGACGCCCGTATATCCGATCGATTCGGCGATCTCGGCCGTCACCGGCTGGATCTGGACGCCGAGCCAGCCGCGTTCGACCGTGCCGTCCTTGATCAGATCCTGGACCACGTCGCGCGCCGCCGATGCCGGAATGGCGAAAGCGATGCCGACATTACCGCCGGACGGAGAGAAGATCGCGGTGTTGATGCCGACGACCTCGCCGTTCAAATTGAACGCCGGTCCGCCGGAATTGCCGCGATTGACGGCCGCATCGATCTGGATGAAATCGTCATAGGGACCGGCGCCGATGTCGCGACCACGGGCCGAGACGATGCCGGCGGTAACCGTACCGCCGAGGCCGAACGGGTTACCGACGGCCACTACCCAGTCGCCGACGCGGACCTTGGAATCGTCCGCGAAATTGACATAAGTGAATTTCTTTCCTTCGTTTTCGACCTTGATAACGGCCAGATCGGTGCGATCGTCGGTGCCGACCAGCGTGGCGTCGAGTTCATCGCCATTGTCGGTAACGACCGTGAATTGCGAGCCGCCGGCCACGACGTGATTGTTGGTGACGACATAGCCGTCCTCGCTGACGAAGAAGCCGGAACCCTGGCCCATCGAGCGTGGCCCGTTGCGGTCGCGGCGCTGCGAACGGCGGTCGCCGCGCGGTCCGTCATCGCGGCGGAACTCGCGGAAGAAACGCTTCATCGGATGATCGTCTGGAAGGTCGTCAAAACCCGGGGCGCCCCGGAACATCTCTTCGCCATCGTCGGAGGCAGGCTCGACCTTGGCGGTAACGCGAACGCTGACGACTGCCGGCGAGACCCGCTCGACGACGTCGGCAAAACCCAACGACTGCGGCGCTTCGATACGGACCGCTTCGGCCGAAACGGGAAGCGTTCCGCTGGTGACTGCGCCAAAGCCGACAGCGCCGGCGATGGCGACGGACGCCACGGCGGCGAGCAGCCGCTTGCGCGTGCTGGAAATTGAACTGGTTGTCATGTCTCTCATATCCTCTTGGCTGAGATGCGCTTTGACGGCATCCTCGAGCACAGAGATAGAGATGCTCACATTACCGCGCCATTTCCGACGCATGACATTTTTGTAATCTTGACCTTGCCTGCTACGAGGACCGCGTCATCCATCGCGCCGCAAGATCGCCTCCAGCGCCTTGTTTTCCGCGTCCGACAGTTTTTCCGGCTCGCGGCGGTTTTTCGCCCGCGCGCCCAGAAAAACCACCACCGCGCCACCCAGCAGCAGAATGACCGGCGT